>CAVKNU010000335.1:0-7035 GCA_963657465.1 Lachnospiraceae bacterium | reverse complement strand
GAAGTTACAAGAATAATTTTAACTTGCCTGTAACTTGCCAACAAATTAAAAGAACAAGAATATGTCGCAGTTGAGAAAAGAAAACATTGAATGTCCACATTGCCACCAGGAGGGAGAGTTTGACTTCTGGTCATCAGTGAATGTGGACTTAAATCCTGAACTCAGAGAAAAGATATTCTCTGATGAATTGTTCATGTATCATTGTCCACACTGCGGCAAGGTAACAGGCATTCCAGCTGGTTTCCTCTATCATGACATGGAACACCAGTTTATGCTCTTCTTTGACTTCTACAAACCTGACGATTACGACTACGAGCCGATGGAACTGCCATCGGACGGACTGGGCATGAAAGGACATTACACATTCCGTGGCGTATTCGGGCTGAATCGACTAAAAGAAAAGATACTCATACTCGAAACGGAGTTGAACGACGTGGCGATAGAACGCATGAAATACATGATAAGCCACGTCGTTGACCCAGAGTTGGATAAGAATGGTTACGAACTGTACTTCGACCACATTGAGGAACCTACCGAGGAGTTTCCCCACGGAACTATCTTCTTTATCTACAACGATGAGGAAAAGGACACCATGATGCAGATACGCTTCGCCATGGACAACTATTATGAGCATTGCATGGCTTGTGAGTTGGACCCACGTCTGGCAGTAAAAGGCTTGTTGTGCATAGATGAAGGTTGGATAAGCAAACAACTAAAGGAGGAATAGCCATGACGAAATACGACTACGACAACAACGGAATAGCCAGAGTCTTTGATGATGGCAAATGGTATCTCATAGACAAGGACGAAAAACGTGTCTCAGACGGCTACACCTATATAGAAGAATGGGGAGACGGCTACTACAAGGCAGAGTTGGGAGCCAAGAAAAACATCTTGCGCCCAGACGGAAGCACCGTGCTGAGGGTGTGGCACAATGACGTGTTCAAAGTAAAGCACGGTTTCTTTGTATTTAGCAATACCATACGTAAGTCGAAGACTAATCCCAAGACCAGATACACACATGGTGTGGCACACGTGAATGGCGACATCATCTTCCCGATGATATTCGACACCGCCTATTGGGTGGAAGACAAAGATTTCATTTATGCAGAAATAGAAGAAAAGCCGTATCTCATCACAACAGACGGAACCATCTACGATGTGGCGAGAAGCCATCTGCCAAAGAAAGCGACAGTAGACTATAAGCAATTGTTTGAGAAGTTTGCCAACTGGACACTGCCAGGACTGCAGTTCTTCTATCGGGACACCAACGCTCCCGTGATAGTAGATGCCACCTATCATGTTGGTGACATACTGCGTGCCGGATTCTTTGTGGACGTAACGACAAAGCTCCAGAAGCCAGCGCACAAAACACGCTTCCTCATAGCCAGTGCCCATGCAGCCATGTTTTGCGAAGTGGAAGAACTGTGCCAGGAAAATCCGGACGTAAAGAAATGGAATCTATGCACCTTCCATTTCAACAGCTACTTCAAGGTGATGGATGTTTACGAGAAAGACGGCGTAACGCAGGTATTCCTGCTCCACATCCCGGCAGCCGCAGCCTTCTTCTTGGGTAGTGACGAGGCTGCCATGAACTTTATGAATGAAGCGACAGGTCAAGAAACATCGCTTGTAGAGATGGCACGCAAGAGTCTTGATGAAAAGTTGAAGATGGAGGTGCATCCACGTTCGTTGGACTTGACGTTCTGCAAACGGATGGAACAGCCTGTAGGTTTGGACGAAGAGTTCTACCCCGTGCTGCTCAACGCCGCAAAAGAGCCTACTGAAGGCAAAGATGCCGCGCTCAGCATTATGGTTCACAAACTCGCTGACGATGCCGACATAAAAGACTTCATAGAGGTGGAAGACAACTTTCCGTATACTGGAGTTGAAGGAACTATCTGCGAAGGCTGCATCTACGCAGGTGGAATACACGGAAAAGGAGAAGGTTGCGGCAGACTCTTTGCAAAGAGTTTTCGCAACCGCTACCTCAAAGGACGTTGCGAATACCGAAAGACAGACCTCTTTGAACCATCTGATTTCGAGGAGATGGACCAGTACCGCAAGAAAAAGGCAAAAGAAAAGGAAGAGAAATCGTCTGACGTGTATGCCCTCAGCATTGTGAAAGACTTTATCAAGGAGAGGCTGGACGGCGATATAGACAAGTTGCGTGACCTTGACTTGGAGACTCTGAAAGGCGACGAGAAGTATGGTCAGGACTTTGGTCCGAAAAGCGAATTGGCAAAATCCATCATGGCTCTGGTGTTCGGAAATGTATGGCCGAATCTGTCGGTGGACTCCATAAACCATTATGAGTATAGCAGCAGTCAGATGATACACTACCAGAATCTGTTTGGCAGCAATATTCTCGACCAGTATTTCAAGGGAATGGAGAAGTTTAATCCAAGCAAGGAACAGTTTGAACGGGCACTGCGTGTCGCTCATCTGATAAACAGTATCGGAAACTTTTGGGTGTTGCCCAACAAGTTGAATGACAAGGAGACCATGGCTGGCTACAAGGACAACCCCAAGTTCCGCGGCTATATGGACAGGTATCTGCAAGCCATGTACGGAGTGTTCACGGACGAAAAGAAGCCCGACATGCATCTGAAGGGAATCTTCTATAAGAACCGAAAGGTCATGACGGAATACCAAGGAGCAGAAGGTTGGACTCACTTCGTAGACAACATGATGCTGAAGGACTTCGTGGATGAAAGCGGCAAGCCAAAAGAGATATTCGACTACATCTGGAGCTATATGAAAGACCTCGACAGAGAGAACTATTTCAAGGCGGTGGACAAGTTCTGCACGTTCTGCGAAGAAAACATTCCGAAGCGAGCGGATCAAATGATAATTATTTTGAAAACGATAATGAATAACAAATAACATAATAAACATGGCACAAGTAAGAAGACCCATACATGACGATGGCCCAGTAAACGCCGGTGAACAGCGCTTGCTGGACTTTCTTGACTTGAAGTTGCCGAGTAATTACATCATCATTCCTAACCTAAACCTTGCCATTACGGGAAAAAACCGTGTGATGAAGTATTGGGAATATGACTGTATTGTAGTGGCACCTCATGCAGTGTATCACATAGAAAACAAGGACTGGGGCGGAAATCTTGAAGGAGACGATTGGGCATGGTTCCGTAGCGGACAAGAAGTTGCCAATCCTCACAAGACAGCAGGACTCAAAAGCCGCATTCTTGCAAGTAAAATCCAGAATCAGCATCCAGACTGGCAATTCGGTTTGATATTAACCGTTGTCACGCTGAGCAATCCCCAACAGTCAAAGTTTGGCATCGACCCTCAGTGTGAATGTTACAACCAGACATTCACACTGGGCAATGACTTGATAGAGTTCCTGACACGTCCAGACCTCATCAATAGGCGTGAAGGTCAGATAGTAAACATACAGAACCAGTTGGCAGACATGCTGACTGGACAATCTGCCGTACAAAAGAGAGCAAAACGGACATCCATCTTCAACTATCAGATAGAAGAAGTGTTGCAGGAGACCGAGGAGTTCACAGAGTTTCTTTGTGTACCGCAGCTGATAGCCACAGCGCATTACAAGATACGCGAATATCATCTCGATTTTGCCGGCAAAAGTCCAGTAGAACTGAACAAGCTCAAGCTTCAGGTGCAGAATGCCTATATGGCACAGGAGAAGATAGGTGACTCACCATATATCGTAAAGACGGAATGTCGCATGAACGAAGAGCAGACTTATTACTACGAGATAAGCCGCTACCAAGACGAGAGTACCCTTCGCTCAAAGTTGCGCCAGAAGACATTCAAGCAGACGGACAAGATAAGCATCATCCTCGATGTGGCAAACGCCCTGAAGGCTGCCCATAAAGAGAGCGTATATCATAGAGACGTGCGCCCTGAGAACATCTATGTCTATGAAGGAGGAAAAGCAGCCTTGGCAAACTTCCGCATGGCTTGGTTTGTAGAACATTCTGACCTCAGTTTCTCCATCAATCTGAATGCCGACCTCAACTCTCCCTATACGGCCCCAGAGTTGATGGATGGGGATGTGAATTCCGGAAGCGACATCTATGCTTTGGGCATCATCTTCTATGAGCTGATGACAGGCAAACTGCCGTTCGACAACATGATAACGTTTACCACGGCACTTGGTGGTGTGCTGCCAGAAGAATTGTTGCCCAGCAAGGTTTCAAAAGACTTGCCTGCATGGATGGACGACGTGGTGAAGAACACCATCGTGGCAGACCCTGAAAAACGTTGGAATGATGCAAATGAGGTGATAGAATTCATCAACAACGCAATGGCGGACGACGAAAGAGAGACGATTGCGACAATACATCAAACATCAAACGGCGGCAATGGAAACAAGGTGGCATACTTGAAGGACATGAAGCCTGGTGTAAAGGTCACGCCTTCCATGACACTCCACGAAGTGCTTGGACGTGGTGGATTTGGTCGTGTATTCAAGGTATGGCATGATATGCAGAAGCAGTATCTTGCCATCAAGATATTCGAACGTGATGCCTCTGTCGACAATGCCATCAATGAGTTTGAAGCACTTAAAACTCTTCATCACCCTAATATAGTTGAGTTCAAGTTTAACGACCGTACACAGCAAGGGTTATTCTACACTCTGATGGAACTTCTTGAAGGCGACAACCTGCAAGATTACATCAAAGGCGACCTCCGTTTGCCAGTAGATGAGGTATATAAGATGACCACGCAGATATTGAACGCCTTGGTCTATATGCAGGAACAAGAGCCTCCTGTATATCACCGTGACATCAAACCGAGCAATATCATGTGGCATAAGCGTCAGGTGTATAAGCTGATAGACTTTAATATCTCAACAACGACAGACGACAAATCGTTTGGCGGTACGTTCCCATATATGGCTCCCGACCTTATTGTCAGTGGAAATAAAATAGATTGGGACAAGTCTGCTGACACCTTTGCACTTGGTGTAACTATATACCAACTCCTTACGCACGCTTACCCATGGCCGGGCGGCAGTATGCGTCCGAATATCCACATGGAGCCAACGGACATCCGCAAGTACAACAGTAAGTTGACTGACGAGATTGCCGATTTTGTAATGAAGGCCATCATTACGGACAAGAACAAGCGTTTCCGTACTGCGAAAGAGATGCGTGATGCCCTGCAAGCAATAGGCTTGGATGGTATACTTAAAGATACTCGCACTGTCACCTTTTCGCAAAACGCATCGAAAGGGAATGAGAACCTTGACCCTGTTGACTATATCAATTCATTGTATAGTCAAAGCCGCCATGGAAATGGAGGTACAAGAGCAGGAGCAAAAGGACACACTTTTGATACGCTGACCTATAGCGATACCAAACTGGACAAGGAGCTTATCAAGGACATCAAAGACTTGAAATATAAGCTTATTATCATCACTGGTAATGCTGGTGACGGTAAAACCGCTTTCATCCATAGAATAGAGCAACAAGGTACGGACAAGGTTTCAAACGAATCTAACAACGGTTCAGAATTTTACCTTAACAATGTCCGCTTTGAGTCGAATTATGACGGTTCACAGGACGAGGCAGAGAAGGCTAACAATGACGTTCTTGCCGATTTTCTCAGTCCTTTTTATGGTCTTGATGACTACACGAAGGCTAACGAAGGCCGTGTGATAGCCATTAACGAAGGTCGATTGGTCGACTTCCTTTCTACTCAGCCCGGGCTTCGCAAGTTGCAGGACAACATAGAGGACTACTTCTATCATGAAGGACATGCTGAATTGTTGCCAGGACTAATGGTAATAAACCTCAACCTACGCTCTGTAACAGCCCGTGATGGTAATGCTCCAAGTTTGCTGGCACAGCAAGTAAAGAAGTTGACCCGACCAGAACTTTGGTCTAAATGCGAAGGATGTCCGATTGCTGATCGTTGCTACATAAAATATAATGTAGACACCTTCCAAGACAGTAGTGCCGGTGATGAAGTTATCAACAGACTTGAATGGCTGTTGAGAATCATCGTGTACAAGAGAGAACTGCATATCACAATGCGTGACCTGCGCTCCATGATTGCATGGATGATTACGCGTGACTATTCTTGCGAAGAAGTGAAGCAACTGGTGGAGTATGTTCAGACAGAGCAAGTTCCAGAGTATTACTGGCTGTATTACTATTTCAACATAACAGCCCCCGTAGTGGGCATGCGTAAGAATTTCATGCTTCCGTCGTTGGAATCAAATGACCGACTGATAAAGCTGCTGCGTGAAACAGATGTGGCAGGCGTGGCTCTGCCATCATACGACCGTGACTTGTATTTTACGACGAAGCAGCCCAACGCCTACCTCATCTTCAGTGACCGCAAGCGAAGTCTCTTGAATAGCTTCAACGACAACAACGTCTTGATGCCAGCCTACGAAATCAAGAGCAACGATGCAAGATTCCAGTCTACGTTCAGACATAAATCTTTCATCCGTCATCAGTACTTTGAGGGCAAGATAGATTTTCGCAGAAGATTGCCATATAGATATGCTGGTATGTTTGAGGAACAACTCAAACTGGAGAACAAACAATCGCTACATGAGACCATGCAGGACTTGGCAAGGGCTATCTCCGCAAGCGAAGGTTGTGACAATGCGGAGTTGACCAACGGTTATCTCCTGTTGGCAAGTTCGAATGTGGGCGACCCTATCTCAAAGAGCTATCGAAGGTTCTCGCTGGATGAGTTTGAACTGTTTGTGAACAAGACAGACCATCTGACCAAATACATTGAGTATGAGAGCGACAGCCTGACGTTCCGCCATAAAACGGATAAGTTCATACAGCTAACTGTAAGTCTAGACCTGTTTGAGATGTTGCAGTACATCCGCGCCGGCTTCAGCCCGTCAGTCAATGACCTCAGAGGGCGATTCATCGAACTCCAGATTTTCAAGAATCTGTTGGAAGCAAAGACATACTCAGAGATACTTGTCACCAAAAACAATCGTAAGTTTACGATGATACATTTGGATGACAATAAACATATAGTTATTGAACCACTTAACGCATAAGGAGAACA
>CAVKNU010000334.1:0-7348 GCA_963657465.1 Lachnospiraceae bacterium | reverse complement strand
TCCTGCATCATTGGCACTGTTTCGCCATCTATTATAGGAAGCAGTTGCGTTCTCGTTTACTCTATGCTGAAAGCGTGTCATGGCTGCCACTAATTTGTCCGCTTGGCTTTTCGTTGCCAGATAACGTATTCTCAACAGTAGATTGTCATTGGAGGTTGTCAGCTCATCATATATGGCGAGGTACTGTTTCTGACGTTCACTGTTTGGCATATATGCATTCTTGGTTGTCTTGATAGCAAAATCGTACATCTTCACAAGGTCTTCCCATGCGGTGATTTCCTCATTACCTGCCTTCCCATTCAGACTACCGATATTGGACTTGAAAGCCCATAACTTTGACTGTATCTTTTCACCTTCGGTAAGCCACGCAAGGTCAATCTGTCTGTCTGCGATATTGGCAGCCTCTATTTTGGCGCGACTTTCCAAATCTGCCTTGATGCTGTCGGCGAACTCAACTTGTGGCAATGATGCGACATTTGCAGCCATGCGCAACGTGTTCTTTACTGACGTTACAGCCTTTGCACCTTTCTTATAGCTGTTATGCGTAATGGAGTAATACAAATCGGGAGTAAGATTCCCGGCTCCTAACTCCATAACCTGTATCTGTCCCATTTTTGAATCATCATGGTTGTAAGTCACGGACTGTCCAAAAGAATGATTGGCTGTTGCCAATACCATGACACATATTATTATATAATGTCTCATATCATTGTTGTTTCGTTAATAATCAAGCATTCCTGCCTCCATCCATCTTCCAAGGGCATCATTGGCCACTTCCTTAATGGTTTTGGATCGGTATAACTCAGATTTCCAATAACTCGTCCTCGCCTTGATAAATTTCCACGTCTGAAAATAAGCTGTATTCACTATGGCTTTTATGCGGTCTAATGATTTATTGATGTTCTCTATCATCAACATCATCGAGGCTGTGGTACAACATACCTTGCCACTGGCATAGGCTGCAAGTACGGCTACTGACGAATAAAGGTTTTGGCATTCGGCAGACAGGTTCCTGACAGCCCTCATGTTTACTGCCAGCAACAGGGTGTCGGCAGTTTCAAAACGTCGTCGCTTGACAATCTTGTCATTGAAGTCAGACAGTAAGGATTTGTATTTCCCTATCTTGTCCGATACGGTATCATAGGTGCGGTACACATTGAAGCCTGTGCTGACCGTACTATATACAAGGTCTATCACGTCAAAAGCTCTGGTATATTTGTCCAGTTCAATATTGACATCCCGGTATTCCCTATGTGTGACCTTGCTTGCCTTATGCAGTAACTTATTGCTTTCTTCCAGAGTTGAACGTGCCAACAACAGACTGCGTTGCTGCTTGTGGTCGTTGATATACGCCTCGATGGTAGGTACGTCTCGCGGAACAACCTGTGCATTAACCGCTACAGGCATCAGTTGGATTATGCACAACATCAGCACAATTATACCGAATGAACAAGGACTGTATTTTGTATTATTAGTATTGCTCATATTTCACTTATTTGCATATTACTTGATTTACTCGTCTTGCTCATATTCATTATCTTCCTCTTCCCATTCATAATAGGCACTGCCGCTATTGTGCAACCACCGTCTGCGACAACGTTCTGCAATAGTGAGTTTGCGATCTTTGTCTGCATTTAGTTTGGGAACAAGGTCATGCACCCAGTCCAAAAGACTATGCTTGTAATGGAGGAACTTTTCCACCATCACAAGGTCAGTATATATTCTTGCAAGCCGTGCCTCTATGTTACGGGCTATCTCCAAGCGGTCACTTGCCCATAGCAAATGACGAACTCCGTCTGCATCATCAGTTTCCACTCCTGGGGACTTTGTATATTCTACGGTCACATCGCAGTTGGGATAATCCTTTGCAAGTTCACTAATGCGCTGGTTGACGAGTTTGGCGTTCTCTTCATCGGATTTGTTGGAATCCAAGTCCATGGTCTCCACAACAGATGTGTCACTCCAACTGCTCGTCAGTTGCCAGTCGATTTGCACGATGGCACGATGTATCTTGATGCCTAGAAAGTATTTGGGCTTCCTCGCTATGGCCAACGATGCCTTGAACGTAACTTCACCTTTGACACTTCCGACTGTACCATGACGGATGAATGTGTAGCCAGTCCACGAGCCGTTGTCTGTCCATGTAATGCCATAGGCATCTTTCATAGCTTTCATCAGCTGCGGTATTCTGTTGTAGTCATCGGTTTGTGCCTTTTCGCCTTCTTCCGCTTCTTGGATGGCTTGTTTGGTCTGTACTATAGCATCGTTGGTATTGTCAAGTTGTGATTGCAACTCGTTTATCCTTGCTTTGTTCTTTTCGTATGTTGTACGATAGCTATTATATTCCTCAGCCGTTGCGGCATTGGACATCTTGCGCAGTAGTTCGCTGTTCTCATTGTTGAGCGCATCCAACTCCTTTTGTAGGTGGTCAACGTCTTGTTGGAGTTGTGTGAGCTTTGTATTAAGCTCACCAGTCTGTACCGCTCCACCATCACCGCTTAATGATGTCTGCATGGAACAATCCTTGGTGTGGTCGCTGACATTCTTACCGCAACTGCCACATTTATAGGTGGTGCTTCCTTTGCCAAGCGTACCTCCATCATGGCAAGTAATGCTGAATGTTGCAGAAGAGGAACCAGCAATCTTCCGTGCATCCGTGGCAGTATAATAGTGGCGTGAATCGTAACCTATGTAATAGGTATAATTCGCCTCCTCTGGATGGGTTTCTATATATTGTTGCAGGTCATCCGTATTGCTTATTTCCTGGTGGTCACCATTGGCATTATATTGATTAAGCCTTGCATTCATTTGTGCTATGAATGTATTCCAATCCATGCTGTAGCTGTCGAATACGGCCTCGTAGACCTCTTCCTTGATGTCCCATGATTTGGTCACATTGATAGAATAAGCATAGGCTTTTGCGTATTGCCCGCTCTTTTTCTTGCTAAGTATGTAGGCTTGACAATCGTAGTTCATACGATAGCTGTACTTTGTGTCTTGGCCGTTAAGCTCCGCTACACGCTTTCGACTCCATCCTGCATGGTTCTCGGAGTTGGAGAGTATGGCCTCATACTGTGACGAGTTAGGGTAGAAGTTCGATTCCTTGGTGTTAATCCTATACCAATGGTCACCATACAGGATGGCATCGTCATCAGTTGGAGGAGTATAAGAACAAAGTGTTTCTGAACCATAATCCCTTCTGTAGATATATACCCTTTGGGTGTAATACTGTCCTTGCGAAGCCTTGGAATAGTCATCAACCCACTTCGTAAGATTATAGTCACCAAGATTAAAAAGGTCTTGCAGCTTTTTGGCACCGACAAGCCTTGTCAGTACCTGTTGAGTGGAGTTGTTCTTGAAATCGGCATACATACCGCTTGCGTTATCGACAAGGGTAAGTATGCTACCGAGTTTCTGCTGAAAAGTACCGCCAAAGCTGGTACCCTTCAGCAATTCATCCACACCATTGTTAAAACCGGCATTGGCCATTCCGACACCTTTGCCGATAAGATTGTCCAAGTCCCTTTCCAAGTTTTCTTTGGTAAAACTGCCTTCAATGTCATCTCCAAGATGTTCAAAGACATTTTTCCAGTCTACACCTCCCAAGTTTGTAATATTGAAGACAGATTTGAGTTCTTCTGCAATTTGCAAGAAAGCTATATCCTTGAAGCTGAGCGTGCTGTTTGTTACGACACTTTCAAATTGCTGACAGAGGGATTTTACATCTTCCGTGGTTTTCAACAGATAACTGCCCCAATAAATAGCAGTGGACGGATCTTCTACCATCAACTGCGCACAGGTGATGGTCTTGGGGATAATACGCTTGCTTACGATGTTGTAAATGCGAGTGTAATAGTAGTTCTCTTTTTTGTCATCCCAAAGATTGAGGTTCGTGAGTGCCTTCCTGTCAAGGTACTTTGAAGAGAATATACCGGCACTGGCAATCTCGGCAGCCTTGTAACTGTCGTATATCTTCTGCAAATTCTCGTTGTGGAGGGCTTCCATAGCAGCTTCTGTCGTGAATGCTTCCGACATGGCAACCATAGTCTTATAGTCCACATTGATGCTTGCATATTGTGCAATGGCTGTTTGATATGCCATTGTGAAGAGTACCGTTAATATGACTGCAATACGTCTCATTGTCTTTGGGTATGTTTTGTTTATTCCTTACTTTTCAAGTTTAATACATGTCCTGCCTTGTTTACTTTTTGTGCAAAGGCAAGTGATTTGCCGATCCCTGAATATGACCAGTCCCTACAATAGGCTTCAATGGCTTCCTGATGGCTGCACTGAAGTTCTTCCTTGTAGAGCTTTAGGGCTTCTTTTTCCGCTCGCTCGGTCGTATAGGTCATATAGCATTCTCTTGGTTCTTCGACACCGTAAACATCACTGACCAATCCGCGACGGATGAACACTTCCCTGAAGAAACTGCGTCCCTCGGTGTTCTCCAAACGGTTGATGGTAAATATTTTTCTACATTCCACATCTGTCAGTCCAAGCACCGATTTGATGTCGTCAAAACGCTCCTTGAACTTTCCCTGATCGAGGAGAATGGTAACATCGGAATTGTTGATAATGGCTTCCTTGACAATAGGGCTGCCAATGATGTCCTGCAATTCCTGAGTGACCACACCAACCATTGCCCAGAACTTTCGGGCGGTTTTGTACAGATACTTGATGTATTCTGCCATCATAGGTGACGCAACGGCCTTCCATGCCTCTTCGATAACCAAAACCTTTCGGTTCTTCTTGATGCGCATCTTCTGGATGAACACATCCATAATGATAAGTGTGACAAGAGGGAACAAAGTCTTGTTGTCTTTGATGGTGTCTATCTCGAAAACGATGAAGGTCTCGTCGAACAGAGATGAATCGATATTCTCGTTCAGTGTGCGCTCATAGGTGCCGCCCCTGTAGAACTCGGACAACGAATAGTTGTAAGAGGACAGGTCTATGCCTGTTATCTTGTTCTCGTTACAGATGTATGGTATTCGCTCCGTACTGTATTCAAAGAAACTGTTGAAAGACAGTTCGTCAACAACCAAAGCCTTGCGCCGGTCTTCCATCTCCTTTATCTTCTTCCAGATACGTTCTTCCACTTCCTTGTTGGTGTCTGTCGGCTTGCCCTCGGTGGCGGTTTCTATGAGGAACTTTTTGTGTAAGGCATCTATCTGTGTCTTGTTATATCCCTTGAAGCCAACAAAATAGGCTTCGTAGTATTCCTTGATGACCTGTTCGATAAGCAACTCTTCTATCTTTGACGGAATGGCGGAATTGCCTTTCCATATGAGCATGATAAGGTTCTTCAGAAAGTCCATCTTTTCCACGTTCAGCTCCTCACGCTGTATGCGAAAGGGGTTCATGGTGATGGGATGTTCCTCCGTATAACTGATATATTTGCCGCCGACATACTCACACAGACCTTCATACGAGTTACCTGTATCGACCATGACAACATCGGTGTTCTGTTCCCACAACTGACGGACGACACTGTTCATGTGGAATGATTTTCCACTACCCGAAGGACCAAGACAGAAGAAATTGCTGTTATCGGTCAGTTTCTTCTTGCCCTCCTTGCCTGAAATGTCAATGGCTACGGGGACTCCTTGCCGGTCGGTATAATAGACTTTCAAAGGTGTGTCTTCGCTTTTGGGCAGTTTTTCCTTATACATGAGGCATCCAGCAGCATCGCTGAGGGTTAAGAAACGGTCGTAATCTTTGTTGAGCGAATAGCTGTTTCCTGGAAATGTGCTTACAAATAGTTCCAACTGATTGTAGGCTCTTTGGCTAATCTGTACGCCGATGCGCCCAAAGGTGTTCTCCAGATGGTTGGTGCATTTCTGCAAGTCTGCCTTTGCATCCACTGTGACAACAAGGTTGAAATGGCAATAGACCAACTGCTTGTTCTCTCTTGCTATGAGTTCTTCAACTTTCTTGATGTCTTCTACGGCAATCTGATTGCTCGGATTGGGCAGTGAGGCATGGCGGTTTTTCTTCTTTGCCAACTTACTCATCTCCTGCTTCTGGCTCGGAAGGAAAATGACTTGGTTGAACACGACACTCTTTGCATCGGGAATGCTGTCTATCATTGACATCAAATCAACAGGCATACTGATGTTGTTCACCTCGATATTGGTATATGGCCTAATAAGGCTCGGCAATACGATGCTATCCACATCTACAAGACTGTAGACTTTGAATTTTCTGTCACCGACACCTATTTGGTCTTCCTTGACATTGAAATTGTTCAAGGAAACGTTCTTTTGTGTGTAATTCTGGGACAGGTACTGGTCTACATAAAATTTCGCTTCTTCTGCTGACAAGAAACGTGAAGCAACCCCTCTATCCCGAAGCTGGTCTTTAACTTTGCCTACCTTGACAAGGAAGTCTTTCCATTTCTTGTCATCGTAACTGAACAAACGACTTTTCTTGTTCTCTTGGGTGATGGTGATGTATGTGGTGCAGTCCGTATATTCTCTGCCCTTGAAATATCTGAAATAGCTTTCGGACAGGAACTCCTTGTTTCCCTCGTCCTCGCATTGAAACTTCTTCTTTGTAAAAACATCCTGCTTATGGATGGAATATCCTTCACCAAGGGTTGCCATCAATGAGGACAACAGATTGGAGAATGAATTGTATTCGTTGATGTCCGCACAGTACTTTTGCACAGGATTTTGCATCGAGAGTATGGCGGAAAACTCCCCGGTCTTGGTATATAGCACACCGATGCCGTCAATATCCTCAATGGAGAAATATATCTCCTTGAAGATTTTGGCACGTTTGCTTCCTGTTCCGAAAGCATATACAGAGACAGCCATGCCGAGGCAGATGGCGATTAAGAATATGATGACGTAAATGATCATTGTTGTTGTTTATACAAGTAAGGGTAGACTCTTACCATTTGGAATGAGCCTACCCATTGATTGTCTACTATGTTATAACTTTACACGTCTCATCGGCTGCAATGATTTTATAAACGCTCCCTGTAGGCATAGATAAAAATACCCTTGTCGGTTTTCTTGGAGTATAACCCACGCCGTTGCTTAACCATGATAAGCCCGATGCCGCAACTGATGGCTACAGCTGCGAACGCCAAGGCAAGGAGAAAACCGGCCAGAGCGTAAACCAACATGAAACCAAGTATTCCGACACCTGCGGTGATAGCTGCCCAAGTGATGTAACGCCCCTGAAGTCCCATGAACTCCAGAGGACGTTGCAATCCCTTGAACATCTGGTATTCCATGTTTGATTTTGCAATCTCTGCCATTACAAGATAGTAGGATTAGTTGCTGATGCCGAAGAAGAGAGGAAGTGCGTTGGCAGCGGCAATCAGGAAGATACAAGCCCC
>CAVKNU010000333.1:0-9086 GCA_963657465.1 Lachnospiraceae bacterium | reverse complement strand
GACACACTGGAAAACAAAAAGAAGGAGTAATGCCTACCCCTTCTTGAAATTCATTCCCATCTCCTCCTCCGTCACTTCGTGCATAACACCGCCATAAGCAACCCTCTGCTTATCCTTTGCCATCAGCAACAGGTTCCGATAGGGAATTTCATGCAAGACCTCTTGATACGACAAGTGCAGACTGTCCATAAAGGAAGCTATCTGCCCTAAGAGTGTGTCGTTTCCTATGGTCTCGGATTTGCTATCATCCTTGCCGCACTCCTCGCCAAAATTGATAGCGTCTGAAAATCCTTTGTAGAGATTAAGGAATAGGCTATTTGCAGCCCGTTCACGACCTCCGCAGGTACACCTTGGGATAATTCCTCACTAAGACTCTCATCGCCTTGTATGAATACGGACAAAGCCTTACAAGCATTCCCCATGTTGCCAAACATTCGCAACACGTCAGCCATCGTCTTGCCGCCTTCTACGCTGTCCAAATACTTTGCGGACTTAACCAACTTGATGATAGTCGGTGGGGAAATCTCATAGACTTTTCCGTTTACCATTATCGTCACGGAATCCTCGCCCAAGATAGCATCCGTAACCAATCTACTTGCTTTACTCATGGTTTGTCAAATTACAAAAGGGGAATGGCAACAAAGCCATCCCCCCTCCATTCAGCGATATGAAAATCTATTAACCTACTGTTGCATCAACGGCTGAGCCTTCCCATTGGTACTCACCTGCGACACCGTCGACCTCGCTCTCCAACGCTACGGCAGACACGCCCAAAGCAATATTCTTGTCCTGTTGGTCTCCCTTGCCGACAATAGCTGCATTAGAGAATACGATATAGTTCCCGGTCTTGGTCTGGGCAACAATACACTTGTTGATGTTGTCCAAGTCTTGGCTGGAAGACCAACCAACGGCATCTGTTTCCGATGTTGTCTCGGTGCCATCAGCTGTGTACAACTTACCACCTTGCAAGTCAACCTTGTTCTTCCAAGAGAAGACACCAATAGTGAAAGTAATGGTCTTGGAACCCTCATCGGTCTTGTCCCTGTAGTACACCTGACCATTCAGCTCATTCTTGTACTCGGTAACACTTGGGTCATCCTGTGAGTATCCCCATGTACCATCATGGCTGTTCAAAACCTCGGTTGCTGTCTTCAACCATGTAGCCAACTTTGCTGGCGTGTTCGCCTCTTTCAAAGGGTCTCCATACCAAAGTCGCTTAATTCCAATAAATGGTTTCATGTTATCTAACGTTTAATGTTTCAAAATCAATAGTAATGTTTGCGTAGTGACATTCCAATTTACTCTCCTGCTCTATGCCATGTGAACGGACGGAATATCTGTACCAATCTTTTTCCGTATTGCCTACCTTGTCTGCCATCAAGACTTCCAAGGCACACTTTAGTTTGTCGTCCAGCATTGGATTTGTCTCGCCTTGTAAGTCCTTCATCAAGATATTCACCTCTACAGTACAATCATTGAAATAGGTCTTGTCAGCACTCATGCGCTTGGGAATAATCACTATCATCCCCTCTTCAGGTATACTCTCGCCAACCATCGGCTCTTCGCCATCAAGTTTCCCGTTCTTCAAGTGTCCCTTCAGCCGCCTTTCCAAACCAATTGGCTCCAAGTCATCAAAGATTATGTGACCTGCATCCGTTTCCGTTATCATAGCATATTTTCAATTTCCTTTTTGACATATTGAACACCCGAATCTATCACGTCATATCCTTTGGAAGAAACTTTCGTTGCGTATTCCGCACTGTTTCCCAAGGTCAAGATATGGTCATGTACCTTGTGGTAGTTCGACCGTCTGAGATTGAATGTGTGGTTCTTGTAGTTTCCGTTTGCCTTGTTCAAGTCTACGGCAGTACAGCCTATCCTGTCAAGAAACGCATCCACTTCTTTCTCCCCTCGCAATAAGAAAGAATCAATCTCATTCTTTATCGTGTCAGACATAGATACTCATATAGCCAAGGTAATTGCACTTTGGAGCATTGTAGACCTTTCCTCCTCCCCGGTAGCTTCCATCTTCGGAATATACCTTGACTTCATCTCCCTCGGAAATTTGGCACTTGTCACAAACAATATGATATTTCGGTGTATATATACTGCCGTTATCGGTTGTGAAATGTTCGGTGGAGTTGTCATCGCAACGGCACCGTCCCATCTCTTCCCACTCCTCAGAAGTGCTTATAATTTCGTTGTACTTATTGACAACTGTATTCGCAATCTTCTTCTTCAATATATGAGGTGCATAAAGCATAATAACCTGTACATTTACCAAATATCAGACTTGTCGGTGATAGTGGAAAGACCTAAAGCCGCCACTACTTCTTCATCCGGGTCAACACCATACTTGCGGCAAAGCCACATATAGTATTGACCTATCTTAGAGTAGTCCCATGAGACAGAGAATCCATTTTCACTGACATTGCTCATATAAGGGGACAACATCAATTCCTCGATTATAGAAATCATCGACTTGCCTACGACTTGCGCATCATCGAACGTGTATTCATCATCAAGGTTTACACTTGCAGCAACGTCCGCAAATTGGGCTTCCGTTATATTCCAAGCACGAAGCTTTTGTGAAATGTATTCTCTAATCGTCATGTGACATCATTATTTCTGAACCTTACCAGTAGCCTCTGCGATTTTCTGCGCAGCTTCCTGCTCGCTCTTGGCCTTCTCGTCAAGTTCCTCATTCACTTCCTCCGCAGCAAGAGTCTCTTTTGGAGTGTCTTCAGCAACCTTCTCCTTTACAGCCTTCTTCTTGGGAGTCTTCTTCGGTTCCTTATCTTCGGCTTTCGGAGATGCAGAATTTTCATCCTGCACCTCCACTTTCTTGCAAAGCTTACGCTCGATAAGGGAGTTCATGCGTTCCTCGTCAAAGTCCACAATGGCACCAACCTCATAGAGGATGTTGAAGTGGAACTTATCACGGAACGGACTAATTACCTCTCCTTTCATAATCTTAGCCTACTGTTTGTGTTGAATCCAAAGAGTAGATGGCATCAACGTTATTCAAGATAGGAACAACCATAGCCTGTGAGCTTGTGAACTCACGGAGTGGGTCGTTGGCAGAATAACGGCTTGCCAAGATGAACTCATCGGCAGTCTCATAAGTAACACCATCAACAGGCCTTGTTGCCTCTGCAACGTTAGTCCAGAACAGGTCGCCCAAGTTGTCGTAGCAGGTAAAGGTCATGTGACCCTTTGCCCATGGGTTGTGTGTTCCCTTCTTGCCGTTAAGCTCGGTCTTGATTGTACGAGCCACACGAACCAGCTCGGTCTGCCACTTGGCACGGAAGATGCTTGCAATCTGCTCAAAGCTCAATATAGGAATATTGCTATCTGAATTGATTGCAATACCTTGGTTGAACGCAAACTGCGCACGAACCTGCTTGCTCTTGCCCAGCAACTTGATAGTATAGTCGTCAAGGAAACAAGTAGTGATTGTATTCTGGTCATCCAACGCCTTGTCGTAAACCTTTTGAATATCATCAAGGGGAGTAGCATCGTCAGCGTCCCATGCTTGTGTTCCGTGGCCGAACTTATTGTCCTCCTCGAAACCAACATCAATACGAACACCGGTACCGCCCGAACGTGTTGCCAAAGCAACACCAGTTGACAACTCACTGAGGAACATGTCCTCAATACGCTCATATACCGCTTGGATACAACGGGGAAGGTCTGCAAACAGGTTACGCAAAATCTGAGGTTGTGGCAATTGTTGCGCAATCATGTTGTCCAAGTCCTTCAGTTGCTTCTCCGACATATAGAGTTTCATTCCGACCTTGGGTATCTGACCCTCAGCGGTTGAAACCTTGTCACGGCTCTTCAATGGAAGCTCAGCATCCATTGACACGACATCGGCAGCAACACGTGTATATTCCGCAGTGATGGATGCCCAACGACCATCTTGACTGAACGTGGTAGTCAAGTGATTGCGGTACATGTACGTCAATGCTGTCTGGTTCTTGCCATTCAACTTCTCAACAACACTCGAAACGAGTCGGGGGAAGTACTTGCTGACCAACTGAAAATAAAGTGATTTTTCCATCAGTTATCCTCCTTTCTTTAGTCTTTGTCAATTGTGGTATCAGACTCATCATAAGCGTTTGCATCCTCATCGCTAACCAAAGCAATCTTTGGAAGGGCGGTAATGAACGCATCGGGATAGTCCGCACCATTAGCAGCCTTTGCTGCAACCTTGTTAACTTGTCCAGCCGTCAGGATAGCGGCTGGCTCACCGTTCATGATGGAACGATAGAGAACACCTGCATACTTGTAGCTCTCCAATGCATCGCCTGATGTTCCCAAAGCCTTGTAGGCTCCGCTGACGATAGGCAATGGCTTGTATGTTCCCTGTCCATCGGTAACGATGATACGACCTGCGTAAAGAACCTCGTCCGTTACGTCAGTCCAATCCAAAGCACGACCGCCCTTGATGTCGCCTTCCCATTTCTGGATTATGACGGAATCCTCACCAAAGACTATCTGCTTCTTTGTAATCTTCAAATCTTGATTCATTTGTTTTCAATTTAGAGTGATTGAACTAAAGATGCGGCAACATTATCAACGTCTTCCTTTGTTGGCTCGCCCTCGCTTGCACGATAGCCGCCCCCAAACTGTGGCTGCTGCAATGTCTTGCAGTTGTTCGCTACCTTGGAGAGGTATGTTTCGATTGTCTCGTCCGTAGCATCATCGCCCAGCGTGAAACCCTCGTCAATACGACTCTGTGGAATGCCCAACTCCTTTGCCTTGGACAAAATCTTCGCATCATGCTCTGCCTTCGCCTTCGCCTTTGCCGCTGCCTCTTCCCGCGCCTTTGCCGCCTCTTCCTGTTTTTGGATTGTGGCTTGCAACTGCTTGATGGTCTCGTTTTGCTTCTCCATCTGCTCGTTGTAGGTCTTGGTTTGGTCGGTGTTCTTTTGGGTCAAGGTCTCAACAAGCTTCTTGAACTCATCACGTTCCTTTACCCTTGCCTCCTCAGCGGTCTTCTTGTCAGCAGCTTGCTCCTCCAAGAACTTCTTGAGGTATTCCGGCATTTCGTTTTGCTTTGCCATCTCCTCTATACGTTTCTTTTCGGCTTCCTCTGCGGCTTTCTTGGCATCCTCCTCGGCTTTCTTTTTGGCGGCTTCTTCAGCAGCCTTCTTTTCGGCCTCCTCCTTTGCCTTTTGCGCCTCCTCGAATTTCTTCTTGGCATCCGTTACACGGCGGTCATTATCCTTTTGCAATGACTCCAAGAAATTCTTTTGGCTGACTACAACAGTCTCGATGTTGTCATCAGTAACAAGCCCCATCTTTTCAAGCATTTCGGCATGTGCCTGAAGAACCTCATCACCTAACCCAAGAGACTTGTACTCTTGTTTTAGAAATTGAAAAATTTTGTCTTTCATTCTTATTTCGCTATATATTAAAATCATTGCAAAGATACCATGATAAGGTAAATTTACACACTAAATTACTTGCAAGTATCTCACTTTTGTCTAAAAGTGAGCAAAATAGGCATTATTAAGCGATTTAAGACCATGTAGCAAGAAAGGCGCACAATTATTGGCACGGCAAAAGAAAGTCCATCAGAAGCAAAAAAACGTCAGACACCCTCACGGGCACCTGACGCAAAATATTAACTATAATCACTAAAAAGAACATCATTAGAAGTTAACTGCGTTTTTCATATAAGCCAAATGCATGAGGTTTGAATAATATCGTCCCCCACACTGGATGAAGTTACCGGACAACAATATATTACCATCGTGCAGCATGGCAAATTTAGAACCCCTTGCCGTCCACTTGTCCATTTCTTCAATGTGTTCAACCGAACCCCATCCGAACTTCTTTATTGCCGGATATACAAACCGCTCGAAACATATCTGGCTGTCCGTCCGGTCATTCTCCGAGCAAATCGGGAGCACCCCGTTATGTGCGAACCAATACCCACCCTTGTAAAACGGATGGCAATTCTTTAGGCTTATCGAGCCATGGGTAGCCAAGCGAAAATGAATAATTACGTTTTCGTCTATCTTTCGTTTTAGTAACCTGCGCATGAATGTTGAAAAATGCAAGCTCTTGTAATGGTCAGAATCACTCACGAACCCGCAACCGTCACTGTTTCTCATATACGCAGCCTTCAACTCTTCTGTAGAAGGCAATGCAACTCCTTTCGGACAAACAATAATAACACACATATCTAAACCCTTTCTTTTCTTTAGTAAAACTCTTAGTTTAATGCGTCCTATGGCGTTAAAGCCATAGGACTTGTACGTTTATCGGTTAACGGATTCGAAAGCCTCCTTGCGCCCCTTGAAGAATGCCTTTTCTTCTTTATTCAAGAAAGGTATGTCTTCGATACGGGTAACCTCGCTTTCAAACACATTGTTGCGAGACCAACCAACCAACTTGGCGCAGAACTTGACCCACATCTCTATCTTCTTGTAGTTGGTAGTGCCTTGATGCTGGCGAAACTCGATAGTCTTGTGTCTAATATAAGACTCCGGGTTAACCTTCATATAACGGGTGCCAAGAAGACAACGGACATTCAAGTTACTATGGCAATTTGAAAAGTCCTTGCCACGCAGACTCATAGCCCATCGGCAATTACCCCTTCTGGACTGAGCCATAAAGCTGTCTATAAGCGTTTCAAGCTTTTGATAGTTCTTGAACACGTTCACATATTGCTCTCCGGTCAACTTATCTGCACCTATGTGAACATGAAGACCACATGTGGAGTTAACCCTTGCACCCACTTCGTCCAAAGCCTTGATAGCCTTTTTAAGGGTAGCCAAACCATTAACGTTGCCATCGAGCACCGGGCTAACAACCTCGTTTGGGTCAACATCACCACCGACTGACGCATCACTGACGATTTTGAAGTAAGTCTTGTTGTCGGCATGATTGTAAGACTCAGGACGAATTTCTACTCCATACGCTTGTCCTGCTCTTGCCAAAGCATGACGCTCTGCGTGTACACACTCTATCTCGACTCCAAAGGTATAGACAAACCTTGTAGATGTTGTTGTCCTTGGCACGAAGACTTTCAACATGTCGGAGATTTCTTTGTCACGAAGACCGCAAGCCTTCAAGGCTACAATCTTTTGGTTACGTGGCATCGTCGACTTCTTGATGTCGTTGATAGTCTCGATTAATGACTTGTTTGAACTCGCAAATGAAAAACCTGTCGTTGTAGACATAAGCAATTGTGCTGGTTGTTTTGGGCTTTACCCCTGGGTGTCGCTCTCACCTCATTGCAAGAAACTTGTCTTGCGGCAAATCAACCAACTAACCTTGATTGACGTTGCAAAGGTACGGACTTTATTTGAAACTTGCAAGTTTTTTAATGTATTTTCTTCGTGGTTTAATTCTTTTTTACATTCACATTCGTTTTGTTTACATTTGTTTGCACTTTTCAAACTATACTACCTTATTATATATAAAAAGGCTTCGATACTCACGTACCAAAGCCCGAACCATAAAAATAATATTTCGAGAATTATCTTGTTGCATCATCGCCAGTCTCTTCATCAACGCCCAAGTCCGGCAATTCATCAGCTACCTTTTGGGCTTCCGCTCCATGACTTGCAGCACCCAAGACATAGCCATTGTTGAAAGCATAGTAAATGATACTTTCAATATTCCTTTGTTTCGCACTGTCAGCCAAATGCAAAGTAGCATACAAACCCATCAGATATTTCTTGATGTTCCTCGGATACACTTTACTAAGCCTTGCCTCTGCGACTACCAATCTAAGCGGACATTTCATTTTTCAACTTTTTTTGTAAACAAAATGGATACAAGGGGAACATTCAGCCCGCACTTCCTTGGCTTATTCACAACTTTATTCGCCACATCCGCTTCCTATGTTTACATGTTGACGGATGTCATACGTTGCACAAGCGTCACAATTCCCAATGTATCTCATTTTGTACCACCGGAAGGATTCGAACCTGCGACCCCAAGATTAAAAATCTTGTACTCTTATTCCACTGAGCTACGGTAGCAAACTGGAGGGCTTGCACCTCCTTCCCGAATTATCGGTATCATGGAACTTTCAAATAACTTATACTCGTTGCAGGGGCAGGACTCGAACCTGCGACCCTGTGGTTATGAGCCACATGCGCTGCCAACTGCGCCACCCTGCGATTTAAGGAACAGCCTTCAATCATCGTGAAGATTTCCTGTTGTTCCACACGCTTGCAGAATGTGGAGATAATAGGATTCGAACCTACGACCCTCTGCTTGCAAAGCAGACGCTCTAACCAACTGAGCTATATCCCCATTTACGCCTACTACTTTCGCAAGCCTCAACGTATCGCTATAATCAACTAAAACTGAAAAACACCAAATAATTCAGTTGCTCTAAGCGGAGTCGAACCACTAATAACAGAACCAAAATCTGCTGTGTTACCATTACACCATAGAGCAATTTGGGGTTTCCCACCCCTATAAGAGTTCCCTTTTTATAGTCTTGCCCGGACGTTGAAATATGGAAACCCGCCCAAACTCCTAAGCATTGACTTTTCTATGGTAGAAGCAGCCTTCTATGAAGGCCATCGGTTCTAATCTAAAGGAATAATCTATCCACAGTTTACAAGGTGTGTCTCACCTGTTTAATGTTTCACGGTGCAAAGATAAGCATATTTTCATTATCTTGCAAATAAATTAATGCTTTTTATTCCTTGATTTCCTTACACTGCGCCAAATCCGCAGCATAAGCCCACCGCTTCGGAACAAACGATATCGTAGGCTCGAACCTGTCCGCACGCTCTACACAAGTATCTTGCGTCCGGTAAACAAGTCCGTCTGAACCCTTAACTTGCATTTCTACAAGGATGGTGTGGCTCAGCAATGGAAACTTATCTGTGCCATGCCAAACCTCACCACCTTCAATATAGGAGGGCTTTATATATATTATACACTTTGCCCTTTACTTGACGTAAATAAACGGATTACACCTATATTCGTTGATTATGGTCTCCCTTGACCCATAACACCAAACATCCTTTGATTGCTCTTTATGTAGTCTGGTAGACTTGATATAGTAGCCATTGTCAACATCGTAATGTTTGCGTACCATAACATTG
>CAVKNU010000332.1:0-9309 GCA_963657465.1 Lachnospiraceae bacterium | reverse complement strand
TTTTTCTCGAAATAGCCAACAGAATGAAAGACGATGTATGATAATCATACAGAAGAGTGTATGAATTTCATACAATCCACTTCTCGCCACGCCCATTTGTTTGGCAGAAAATAATAAAAACTGTACTTTTGCAAGCAGAAAACAAAATGAATATAAGATGAAAAGTTATTTCAAATTTCTCTCTCGCAACAAGCTTTATACGGCTATTGAGGCTTTCGGGCTCTCAATAGCCTTGGCTTTTGTGATGATTCTGGTGTCGTATGCCAGCATGGAGTATCGAGTGGGTGATAACCATAAGCTGTCGAAGGAGCTCTATGCAGTAGGTTCGGGCGATTACCTCGGTATGACGGCAGGAACAGCTAAGGCTTTCTTTCCTTCCATCCCAGAGATAAAAGAATGGACCCGCTATGGTGTCTATTATGCAGCTCAAGGAGCGATGGTGGATGATAAGTTCTTTGAGACCAGAATACTTGCGGTAGACCCAAACTTCTTCCAACTCTTCGATTATCACTTGACAGGTTGTTCTTCCCAAAGAGTCCTAACCGACATTCACCAAGCCATCGTGTCGGAGAGTTTTGCCAAGAAGGCTTTTGGCAATAAAAATCCGATAGGACAGACCATCTTGTGCGATACTTTGCACCTAAAAGTGATGGGAGTCATGAAAGATATGGGGGAGGAAGATGTCTTTAAGTCTTATGGAATCTTGGTTTCCATGAAACTAAAGGATGCCGTACTACAACCAATGGACCAATTCGGAGAGGTTGTTCCTGTTGTGCGTTTGGCAAATGATGCCAATCCACAAAAGGTTGCAGATGAATTGCTCGATAAGTATATGGGCTATTGGCCAAAATTCTATAGTCGAAATAAAGACGAAAATAGTACAGCTCTCATTTGGGGCTCAACCTTGACACGTTGGGATAAGTTGTATTTTTCTGATTTGTCTTCGGCTGGTATGCGTCAAGGTGATCGAACTTTGGTTAATATCCTGTTGGTGGTGGCTTTTGTGCTTTTGCTTTCTGCCATTTTCAATTATATCAACCTGACAGTGGCACAAATAGGAAATCGTGCCAAGGAGATGGCTACCCGAAGGCTTTTGGGCGAGTCTGTCTTTGGTGTCATGATGCGCTATTTCAAGGAGTCGGCACTCTTTACGGCAGCTTGCTTCTTGTTGGGCGGTTTTATATCGTGGGCATTTTTACCTTTGTTTAATAGTGTCTTAAAGACTAAGATTACATTGCTTGGCTCTGCTGATATTTGGCTTTACTTGGTTGTGGCATATTTGGTTATTACTTTGCTATCTGGACTTCTGCCAGCCATCGTGGTTTCTCGCTTCAATCCAATTGACGTGGTAAAGGGGACCATTCGTTTGCGTAGCAAGATGTGGTTTAGCAAGTTTTTTATTGTTGCCCAAAATGTTATCAGTATGACCTTGGTAGTGATGGCAATGACGATGATGCTCCAGATGCACCATCTAGCCACGATGCCGATGGGCTACACCACCAAAGACATCGTTTCCATCTTTACTTCCCTAGACCATACCTATGAGCAACATTCCATTCTGGTCAATCGCCTGAAGGTTCTCCCTGAGGTTGTGGATGCCACTTACTGCCAAGGCACACCACTAGAGTGTGGAGCTAATGGCGTACACAACGAAAAGGACGATTGTATAGGATATGTTCGTATGTGTACCCTCGATTCTGTGGCGATGAAGATGTTGGGCATCAAAGTGTTGGAACAGTATGCCGAACCTACTGCAGGTAAGATGTGGGTAACAGAACAAGCTAAACACGCCTTTGACGTTTCGAGCAAGAAACCTTGGTTTGGTCAGAAACGAGAGGACGGATATGAGTATGAGGTATGTGGTGTGATTGCGGATTATCATAGTGGCAGCGCCCTCTCGGAAGCCATGAATAATGAGTATAATGGCATTCGAGTGTTAGACCATCGCAAGGGATTCTATTATATGGTACTTGTGAAAACTCGTGGCGACCATGCCCAGGCTTTGCAAGCTATCCGAGAAACCACAAAACAGGTAACAAAGGAACTGACAGGTGTACCTGTTGATACAGATGCAAATTATCTGGACGATACACTGAGCGACAGTTTGAAGGACAAGCATAACATGATGGTGCTCATTATCACCTTTATGGGAATATCTATCCTCATCTCTGCCCTTGGGCTCTTTGGTATGTCGGTATATTACGGCAATCAGCAGAAGCGACAGATTGCTTTGAGAAAGGTGATGGGTGCATCGGTAGGTGATGCGGCTTGGCAGTTGGCTCGTCGCTTCCTTATTTCTTCGATAGTGGCTGTGATCATTGCCATCCCGATATGCGTCAAGCTGATGCAGAATTATCTGATGGACTTCGTATATCGCATCGACTTCCCATGGTGGTTGTTGGTGGTAGGAGCGGTCTTCACCTTGCTCATCGCCTTCGTCTCGGTCATCGGTTGCACCCTGCGTACAGCCTTGTCCAATCCGATAGATAGCATCAAGACGGAATAAAATAAGGGCGCATGCCCAATTCAACATTCAACACTTAACATTTAACATTGAAAAAAATGATACGTACAGAAAATCTTACAAGAATATTCCACACCGACGAGGTGGATACCATCGCCTTGGGTGGAGTCAATATAGAAGTAGCTGATGGTGAGTTTGTAGCCATCATGGGACCATCTGGATGTGGTAAATCTACTCTTCTCAACATCCTTGGCTTGCTCGACAGTCCGACTGAAGGAAAGTATTGGTTGGGCGATGAGGAGGTCGGACATCTCAAGGAGCGAGAACGCACGGCTTATCGCAAGGGAAGGATCGGTTTTGTCTTCCAGAGTTTCAATCTGATAGATGAGCTTACGGTAGAGGAAAATGTCGATTTGCAGTTGAAGTACTTGGGCGTAGGCAAGGCGGAGCGCAAGGAGCGTGTGCTCGACATATTGAGAAAGGTGAAGTTGAGCCATCGTGCCAAGCATTATCCTCACCAACTATCGGGAGGTCAGCAACAGCGTGTTGCCATCGCCCGTGCTGTGGTGGGCAAGCCAAGCATCATCCTTGCCGATGAGCCTACGGGTAACCTCGATTCCAAGAACGGCATGGAGGTGATGCAACTGTTGAGTGAACTGAATGAGGAGGGTACCACCATCGTGATGGTAACCCACTCGCAGCATGATGCCACCTACGCCAACCGCATCATCAATCTCTTTGATGGACAAGTGGTGGATGCGGTGACGGATAAGTTGTAAGTAAGTAAAAGCGTTCCGATAGTCTAAGAACTATTGGTACGCTTTTATTGTTTAGAAGAGGAAGTTTATGAATCACTTGGTAATCGCCTGTCCAATAATTAGACGGCAGTGTCTAATTATTGGACAGGTCTTGTTATGAGGTGTTTATGCTAAATGGTTGACAATCAAGAGATGTGTTCTTTTGGCACGGCGATTGTCCTTATAATGCCAAAAGAACATAAGAAGATGAAAAAGAAAAGATACATAGTAATGATGGTACTGCTGGCGAATGCTTTCATGGGCTTTGCACAGCAGAATGAGAATCAAGTGCTTGAGCATCCGCAAATGAGCGAGGCTTGTAAGCCGAGAGCCTTCTCGCTTGACGACTGTATGCGCTATGCGGTGGAACATGCTACGGATGTGAAGCGAGAGGTAATCAATGCCCGACAGCGTAAGCAAGATTACCATAAGGCGGTGGCAGATTTCTTCCCAACTGTTTCGGGGGCTGTGCAAGGGCAGTATGCTTGGGGACGTAACATCGACCCAGAGACCAATACCTATAATAATGTGACGACGTTCAATAATTATTATCAGCTCTATGCCGAACTGAGTGTCTTCGATGGCTTTGCAACCATCAATGCCTTTAAGCAAGCTAAGTTGGCGAAAGATTACTCCGCCACAGCGATGCAGAAGATTCGTGACGACAAGGCTATCGACGTGATGCAGAAATATGTGGATGCGGCTTATGCTGAGGCTAGCATCCAGATTGCAAGCGAAAAACTCACCGAGAGCAAACGACTCCTTGCCAAGATGCAACGCCTCTTCGAACTCGGCGAGAAAGGTCGTCCTGATGTGGTGCAAATGGAATCGCAAGTAGCAGAGGATGAATATAATCTCACGCATCAGGAGAATGTAGCCAAGCAGAGCTTGCTCGCCTTGAAATCGGCAATGAATTATCCTGTGGAAGAGGAACTGCAACTAAAGATGCAGGAAGAGTCTGGGACTTATGCCAAGAATCATGCAGAAAGTCTTTACGCTGGATTCTGCAATCTCTCTCCCGACATCAAGTCGGCAGAGTACGAAGTAGAGAATGCACGATACAACTACAAAATATCAAAAGGTCGGTTGCTGCCATCCCTCTCTCTCGGTGGTGGCATCACGACCAACTATTACAAGAATCTCTCTCAGAAAGGGCAGTACGAAGGTTTTGCTTCCCAGTTTCGCAACAATCGAGGTGAATACCTCGCACTGACCCTCTCTATACCTATTTATAATAGCGATCGCTGGCACAGCATGAAGAAGGCTCGCAACGATTGGCAACTTGCCCAGGTGAATCTCGAAGATGCCAAGCGAAAGTTGCACGATAACATCGCCCAAGCCGTGATGGATGCAGAGGGATACGCCAAGGAATTGCAGCAGATGCAGAAAAAGGTAGCTTCCGATTCGCTCGCCTATCACATGTCGAGCCGTAAGTTTGAGGAAGGAATGCTTTCCACCTTCGACCTCCATACCGCAGCCCAGACGCTTCTCGAAAGTCGTATCAAACAGCTTCAGATGCAAATGTTGCTGGTTATCAAGCAGAGGTTGGTTAGTTATTACCAAGGTGCTCCTCTCGTAGCAACTTCGGTATCCCTTCGCTAAGAGACTATAAGAAAGATATACCAAACATATACCAAAGATATATCAAAGTTATACCAAAGATATGTTTGCTCCGTGTTTGGTTCGATAAAACGTTTATGATGTTAATGTAAGTATAAGGCATAAAACAATGGATATAAAAGTAGAAAAGAAGAAATATCTCGTGCCTCGCAAGTATTGGGCATGGATAGCGGGAGGAGTCGTTCTCGTCGCCCTCCTCACATGGTTGGGATTGAGCAACTTCTCTTCCTCCCTCAAGGTGGACCGCAAGGGACTGAGCATCGGAAAGGTGGAGCGGGCGCAGTTTAATGACTATGTTTCGGTGGATGGACAGGTGGTGCCTATCTCCGTGGTGCAGATTAGTTCTGAGGAAGGAGGCATCGTGATGGAGAAAGTGGTGGATGAAGGTGCCCATGTCAACAAGGGCGATGTCATCGTCAAACTCAGCAACTCTAATCTCGACCTCGAAATCCTGAATGCCGAGAGCGAACTGGCAGAGAAGCAGGATATGCTTCGCAATACTCAAATCTCGATGGAACAAGACCGACTCAACAACAGCAACGAGGAACTTTCGCTCTCGCAAGATGTCATCACCAAGCGCAGAACCTACCAGCATCAGGAGGCTCTCCACAAGGAACAGCTCAATGCCCGAGAGGAATATCTCAAGGCAAAGGAGGATTACGACCTTGCCGTAAAAAAGCATGCCTTGATAAGCAAGCGACTGAAGAAGGATGCCCAGCTCCGCCATTCGCAGATGGAACAGATGAGCGACAACCTAGAGGCGATGCAACGAAATGTGCAGTTAGTGCGTCAGCGTAAGGAGAAGTTGAACATCCGCAGTACCATCTCTGGAGAGATTGGCTTGCTAGATGTAGAATTGGGACAGAGCATTTCGGCAGGACAGAAGATTGGTGTCATCAACGACCTCAGCGACTTCAAGGTGCAAGCGCAGGTGGATGAGCATTACATCGACCGTGTGAAACCAGGCTTGACTGCCACTTTCGACCAAAACGGTAAGCACTATCTCTTACAGGTAAGAAAGGTTTATCCTGAGGTAAGAGACGGCAGGTTCCGTATCGACTTCGTGTTCAAGGGAGTTCGCCCAAGCAATATCCGCACAGGTCAGACCTACTATGTGGATTTGCAACTCGGACAGTCGAAGCAGGCAATAATCATCCCGAAGGGTACGTTTTATAGTGTGACGGGGGGTCAATGGATTTTCGTACTCGACAAGAGTGGCAAGAAGGCTTATCGCCGCAAGATAACCATCGGTCGTCAGAATCCTCAGTATTATGAGGTGATAGAGGGCTTGGAGCCGGGTGAGCAAGTCATCGTGAGTGGCTACGAGGCATACAAAGACAATGAACAATTAATAATCAATTGATATGAATCATATAGTTAACGCATTCAAGAACCTCCCTCGCCGAGGGCAGCACAACTTCGTCAAGATACTGTGCTTGGCATTGGGACTATCTATCAGTTCGGTGATTATCGCCGAGATATATTTCGAGCAGACCTACGATACGTATTTTGATGGATGGGAGAGAACGTATCAGATTTCGGAAGTGGGGCATAATAGTGAGACGAAATTCGAAGCTTATTATCACACTTCGGGGGCGATAGCCCAAGGAGTCAAGCAGTATGCACCAATGGTGGAGGTTGCAACCAGAACGCATTGGCTGAAAGGTAATGCGCAATGCACATTTGAAAACAAACAAGTAATTTCTGCTGATATAAAGATGGCAGACAGCTGTTTCTTCGATGTTTTTCCACAGAAGATATGGGTTGGCAATGCCAAGGAGACACTTTCTCGTCCACAATATTGCCTTGTCAGTTCAGAACTTGCCAAGTTGATTGGAGGAAATGTTGTCGGCAAGCATTTTACAATTCCTAACTATCCAGGCATAACCTTTACGATAGGAGGTATCTTTGAAAGCTTTCCTTGGGGCTCGTCCCTTCATGATGTCCAAATCATCATGTCGTTGAGTACGCTTCCGCAAGTCAATACTTATGATGGGCGAGGACAATGGGTAGGTAATGACTCTTATGATTCGTACATTCGATTGGCAAAGGGACACAAGCCAAACGAGCTAAAGCCATACGTAGAGAAGATGCGCCAAGACCATTTTCCTTTGAAGGAATGGAAACAGTCGGGATGGGATTTGAACTATGAGTTCACCGTATTGAGTGATGTTTATACCCAGAACTCTTACATCAAAATGATGGGTTGGATTATGGGAATCATAGCTTTTGTGTTGCTCTTCACGTCCGTGATGAACTATCTGCTTATCATTGTGGGCAATCTCGTAGGTCGTTCTCGTGAGATGGCTGTGCGAAAGTGCTATGGTGCAGAACCGAAGAACATTCACGCCATCATCTTCTCTGAAGCTTTGGTACATGTGGGCTTGGCTGTTTTCTTGGCGGCAGTTCTTGTCTTCCTCTGCAAGGGAACTATCGAAAATTTCCTTTCTGCTCCTGTTGCTACATTGGTGTTCAATCGGGGAAGTTGGATACTGGTTGCCATTTGCCTCTTGGTATTATTCATTGGTGGATTGATTCCTGGTTGGCTCTACAACAAGATACCTGTTGCCATTGCTTTCCGTGGATATAATGAGAATCGCAACCGTTGGAAACTTGCCTTGCTCGGCATTCAGTTTGTTATCTCCGGTCTGTTGTTCAGTCTGCTCTACGTGGTCAGTGCGCAATACAACAAGATGGTGAACTTGAATCCTGGTTACAATTATGACAATGTGGCTATTGTCACAGTGGATGCTGCCACTAGAGAACAAAGTATGCAATGCTTAGAGGAGATAAAGCGAATGCCAAATGTTAAAATGGTGGCATCGACTTGTGCTCTCCCTTTGGAAAACTATAGTCAAAATGGTAACAATGCATGGATTCCTAACGATGATCGTACTATCTTTAATGTCATAGATATGGGAGGTGTCGATGACAACTTTTTTAAACTTATGGATATTCCTATAGTACAAGGCTCATTCTTCACCGAGCGCAATGATAGTTCCTTGCAAGTAATGATAGATGAGAAAATGGCGAAAAAGTTAACTAGATTGGGGCATTGGAAGGATGGTGTTATCGGTAAGAAGATAGGCTATTCTGCTAGTGACAGTGAAATTACGATTTGTGGAGTCTTTAAGGATATACAAGTTGGTAATGTCACCATGGATGACGCACAGCAAAAAAGTTTCCCGGTCATATTCTTTTACGAGCCCAAGGCTGCTTTATATAAGTTGGTCAAGTTTAATAATTTGACGGAAGATGCTCTTGCAGAACTAAAAGACAAGGTGCAGTCGATGTATCCAAACAATAAGGTGACGGTACTCGATTACGAGTCCGAGTTTAAGGCTCAGTATGCCTCCCAGCGCAACTTCCGCAACGGCATTCTCGTAGGAGGCATCGTAACGATGATTATCGCCCTTTTCGGATTGGTGGGATATACGAGCGATGAGGTGAACCGCCGTCGCAAGGAGATTGCCATCCGCAAGGTGAATGGTGCCAAGGTAGCCGACATCCTGCGCATCTTTCTCAGAGACATCGTGAAGATAGCCTTGCCTTGCATCATCGTAGGTGACATCGGGGCTTGGGTGATTGCTAGACAGTGGTTGATGTCGTTCAGCGAGAAGATTTCGCTCACGCCACTTCTCTTTGTCGCAGTCACTATCCTGCTGCTCATCATCATCTGCATCTCCGTGGTAATCAACTGCTATAAGGTTGCGAATAGCAATCCTGTGAAGTATCTCAAGGATGAATAATTCAACATTAAATATTAGAAGAAATGATAAAAGTAGAAAATCTTTGCAAGTCTTTCCGCACAGAAGAGGTGGAGACTATTGCTCTCAATAACGTATCTTTCACAGTAGAAGACGGCGAGTTTGTCGCCATCATGGGACCATCTGGTTGTGGCAAGTCAACCTTGCTCAACATCCTCGGCTTGCTCGACAATCCGACATCAGGCAAGTATTTCTTGGGTGACCACGAGGTGGAAAACTTGAAGGAAAAGGAGCGCACGGATGTGCGCAAGGGTGAGATAGGCTTTGTGTTCCAGAGCTTCAACCTTATCGACGAGTTGAACGTGGAGGAAAACATCGAGCTTCCCCTTACTTACCTCAACATCCCGAAGGCAGAGCGCAAAGCGAAGGTGCAGGCTATCATGAAGCGAATGGCTATCAGCCATCGTGCCAAGCACTTCCCTCACCAACTCTCTGGTGGACAGCAACAACGAGTAGCCATAGCCCGTGCCGTGGTCTTTGGTCCGAAGCTCATCCTTGCCGATGAGCCTACGGGTAACCTCGATTCCAAGAATGGTGCCGAGGTGATGCACTTGCTCACCGAACTCAACCATGAGGATACCACCATTGTGATGGTAACCCACAATGAGCACGATGCCAAGATAGCCAATCGCACTATCCGCTTGTTTGACGGAAGTGTGGT
>CAVKNU010000331.1:0-10204 GCA_963657465.1 Lachnospiraceae bacterium | reverse complement strand
AGACTTGATATAGTAGCCATTGTCAACATCGTAATGTTTGCGTACCATAACATTGTCATTGACAACACCTGTCCGCGAATCTTGTATGATATAGAACAAACGCCCGTCACTAAATGCATTTGAGCCTTTGTATATGCCATCTGAGACAACCATCTTCTCATAGCCGTTCGTTGCCCAATTGGCATAGTCCCAGATAGTCTCCAAGTCATCATCATTCAGTAGATTTTTGTCCGTTACAACCTTACCAACGACCTTGAATTTACCGTCATGCATCATAGCCTCAACGACAAACTCATCAGCAAGATTGAAATCCTTAATCTCTATGTACTTCATAATAGTTATGTTTGATGTTTTCGTATATTACCCGCTTTGCAGCCTTTGCCCTTCTCCCATTATCAGAGAGGACATCTTCATACAAAGACATATCTTCACTCTCGAAAGCCACATGCTCGCCCTTGTAGCAAGCGTCAAAGCGGCAACCATTATCGGTTTTTGCCGCTGTGAACTTCATCTTCTCGAACTTAATGCTGTCCATTATCCGAATATAACAATTAACATAAAAGCCTCCAAGAATGCGCCTACCACTATCACAACATCCACAAAAGATAAATTCTTCATTTTTCTAAACAGTTTTTTCGGTGTGTCTCACCGCTCTAAAGTTGTTTCTTAAATACATGTGCAAAGGTACGGACTTTATTTGAACCTTGCAAGTTTTTTAATGTTTTTCTTTTGGTTGTTAATTCTTTTTGACACTACAATTTATTTATTAACATTCTACAGTAGAAAAAGCCAAAGAATCTACCATTTCGTTATAGATGTTGTCCCCGTGCGCCTTTATCCAATGAAAACGAACAATCTTATCATTCGCCACCTTATTATATAGCAGTGACAAATCCCCCAGTTTACCAGTTTGTATCTTACGTATAGCGGCTTGGCAATCCACATACACATCTACCGCACAAGAAGAAGGGCAATCGTCTAATGCATAGACAATCGCCCTTACCTCGGCTCTCACCGAATCGTTATATATGGAAGAAAGAAGCTTTTTCCCGGTATTTACAATTGCTCCCTTGTGAAGAACAAGCCAACCACAACCACATTTGTTGTTTTTGCAAGACCCGTCAGTATATACCTCGTATCGTACACCTTTAGCCTCATCGTCAATCATCTGAGCAACAACCCCGGAGGTATTATTACGCATAATCTTTGCAATACGCTTGGCTTTCTTCTTCATAAGAGACCTATATTAGACCACGTTCCTTGAACTCATTCATCAAAGGCATAGCCAAAACTTCCATATCCGGGTGTGGCTTGCCTGTCGTTCCCAAGGAGCGCAATTCGAAGAAATGCTTCCAATCGCTCACAAAAGCCGTATGAATCAGTTCCGTGTTTGTGTCAAGAGGTAATATAGCCCGCGCATCCTGCGGTTTCAATCCGCTGTCCTCGACCAAAGAGAGGTACATCATCTCACATACCTTATTGGCGAACCACCACTTTGCTACGGCATCCCATTCCTTGTAACTATCCATTCGCTGAACCAAAGAAGCGAAACTGCCACCATCGAAATTGCTTTTGTCTGTATCTACCCATAGCGGTTTGTTTATAGCAACCTCCCCTCCGAACTTATCCTTTGTATAGTTGCAATATCGGGTACTCTGTTCTGCAATGGAGTTGACACGGTGCCTGTTTGCTTCACGGCTTACCGCAATCTGCGTGGTAAAACGGACGGTAATACGCTTCTCATGCCATTTCGTTGGCTCACATAAGTAATCCAAATCATCGAACCATCCATTCTCTACCAATACCCGGTAATTAGTTGTTATGTAATAGTCATTGCCATTCTGTACAACCTTGGAATACTTATTCTCCTGGTAATGCTTCACAATCAAGGACTCTGGCATAAAGAAATCCGTGTCGTAGTTTAAGTGGAGATAGATTGTTCCATGCTCCAACACAGCCCCGTGCCCACTCTTTGCCATCCGCTCTACAAACGGCTCCGCACTGCCATCCGCTATCTTTACGCTGGACGCATAGCACGTACGGCCACACAACTCTATCTGCTTATAAACTCCTTCAATGCCAGTTTCTTGAGGCAAAATTTCGTATTCAGGTTCTACTACTTTCATAGACTTATATGTTTGTTTCGGACACAAAGGTAACAATATAATTTGTCCCCACCAAAGAACGCCAAACTGTTTCGCTACACTTATCCGTTTTGTGAAATGAAAAAGAGGGAAGTGCTCACGCATTCCCCTCCCGAAACAATACAATAAAATGGCATTTATAAGAATTTACAATCGGTCTATCTTGTCTTTCATTGTGCTGACATCACGGCAAAGCTGGAGTATTGGCTTATTCCAACCATCCTGCCTTTCGTCTATCGCCTGTAGATACATAAGACTTTGGGCGAGAATAGTACGTCCTTCGTCCATTGCTACATACATACTGCTAACGTTGCCCATGATGTCTGCAATGTTCGCTGTCAAGAAATTGTCGTTTGTGTCGTTCCTTACGGTTGGCACCGCTTGAATGCTCGCATCTCCCGATACACCCGCCAATGGCTCGTCAGTTCTGCTTATCCTGTTTCTATCTATGAAGTCCAAAAGTTCTTCTGTATTCAACCCAGACTCATACTCCAAGGAATGCTTGCCAGCCAATCTTCGGAAAGAATTTATAGCTTCCAACATCTCCGCTGAACTGCCCTCGAAGTCGAGTAAATTCGTGTTGTCAAGATAGTCACTGACAACTTGTGGGATTTTCTCTGATACAGTGTCTTTGCTATCATTCTCCGAACTCGTAGGTTCCTCTATCTTTGTCACACCGTCATTTTTCACCACGTCTTCGTCCGTATCAGACAAACCAAGCATCATGCTTAGTTTCTGATTGATTTCCTTGACGACTTGATAAGTTCCCTCCGTAGCAATTTGGACAGCCGTAAAGCGTCCGTTCAACTCCTCACCTGTATCTTGGCTCATTGTTTCGAATGTGCCGGATGACGCAGACTGGGAATAAGAAGACTTGTATCCTGTAATGGTTGCCGCTTGGTCACGGATAGCGAGGCCTTGTGCCACAATCTCGTCCCATTTTGCCTTCAGTGCGGTTACATCAGAAGTCGTAAGGTTACCACTGTTAGCCTCTGCCCTTGCTGCCCAGTCCTTGTAGAACTTTTGCATCTCGTCCTCCAAGAGGTTGCTGACCTGTGCAGAAACAACAGCTTTCATAAGGTATTCCGAGAAGTTGTCAGCGAAGTCCGATGCGCTGGCATCCATGTCCATGAGGGTTGAAACAAAACTGTCCTTCAGACTGTCGAAACTTGTTTGTGTCAAGCTCTCACGCAGGTCTTCCATTGTCTCATCAAGCGTTCCGGCAAGGTCGGCAAGGGCTTCCCACTTCTCATCGGAGGCATCGTACTTACCCACGTCCAAAATAGACTGCCACTGTGATGCATAGTGTGTTCGGATATAGTCCAACTGCTCGGGTGTCAACTTCAAGAGGTCATCGTAGGAATATGCCGAATCCGTTACCGTCTCCGCATTAGCGTTCTTCTGCTTATACTCCTGCAAGGCTTTTGTTACCTCTGCCCAACTTCCGTGGTCATACACCTCAAAAGCGTTTTCACGCCAATAACTATCGTTGGAATGGTGGGCACTCCAATAATTGTTTTCGTTGATAAGCTGATTGCGGGCATTCTCTATCTTCTGCTTCTGCAACTCTACAAGCTCATTTGCCGTATCTATCGCTTTGGCACCACTTTGTTTCTCCAACTCGCTCTTCAGACCATCAATTGACTTAGAAAGTTGCTCTGCTTCTTTTATTAGCCTTTCCCGGTTTTCGGCAATTTCTTGCTCATTTGAGAACCAGCCCGAAGTGTCAATACCGAACATGCCAAGTATTCCGTTGCCAATACTTCCTATCGCACTGACTACACCTTCGATGATAGCAGGAATCAATTCCGTAAACAGGTTCTTGAGCAATCCTTCGATAGCATCACCTATCCTTTCCAAGAGTTCTCGCACCAAGACGGACAAGCCATTGTCGGCAAACTCGTCAAGCAGTTGCAAAACAAGACCAATAATCATTCCCCAAAGGTTACCGGACGACTCACCCGCTTTAGCTAACGAACCTATAAGGTCACCTGTTACTTGTCCTATCTGTTTTACGGCATCTTCTTTCGTGGTAATACCATTGAGCACATCACCCAACAAATTCCCTATTTCGTCCTGTACTCCCTTGTATGCATCCTTATTGCCAAATACATTCTCGAAAGTAGAAGCGACATTAACCTGCAACTCTTGCTTGACATCTTCTGAATTAAACGTATCGCCAATGCTTGCAACTACATTATTGATATTGTCACCCAACTTTTTGCTGAACTCTTCTATGGTTGTTCCACTATCAGACAAGGTTTCACCCATCTTTTCGATTTGCTTGTTCACTGAAGCTGCACCACTGACGAACATGCCGAATTTGGTCTGTACCTTGTTGCCAAGCAACTCCCATACGGTTTTCAAACCACCATTCTTCAAGCTGTTAATGGACGTGGAGACTTTATTCAGCATATTATTGAACGAAGTCAAGCCTTTGTTGACCCTTTCCTGTGACAACGTAACATTAGCATTTGCCTCGCTTAGTCCAGACTGGGCAGATTGGAATTTTGCCTTTGCACTTTCATAAGTCGCCTGTGCCTCTGACAATGCACCTTCCTTTCCGCTTACTCTTGCCTTGTTCAATTCTTCTTCGGCACGGACAAATTCTCTTGTCGCATCAGCCAATTCTCTTTGCTTGATGGCTTGCTCTGCCAATGCATTGTTATAGATGGCTATATCCGTTCCTATCTTTCCCATATCCGCTCCGTCAAAGTTTCCAAGTCCCTTGTTTGCTTTGTCAAGGGCTTCATAGACGGCTTTCTGCTCATCCATAGGACGCTTACGGAAATCATCGGACTTAATGTAATCCTGCAATGCATCAACTGTTTTCTTCAATGGTTCTTTCAAGATAACACCAAAGTCTTGGAACACCATAGCCATGTTTGCGTTCTCAATCATGCTGTCAGAATCTACTTTGTTGAGGCTCTTGTCCCTCTCGGATTGCAGACGCATGACCTCTATGTCGTTACCGGACTCTTGGGCCTTCTTTATCTTCTTGGCGTACTCCTCGGTAATAGCAAGCTTCTGCGACTCGAAATCACCATACTCCTTCAGGTAGTCCCAAAGGGCTTGTGTCTGTTCCTTTGAGGCCTCCAAGATATTCCTGTTCGTCTTTTCGGCAATGGCTTCCATCTGCTTTCTCACGGACTCGCCTATGGTCATAGCCCTACCGCTCTCGTCCTTGATTTCATTCCCCTTGTCATCCTTCATGACCTCCGCCAAGACCTCCTTGCGGTATTCCTCATCGGTCTTGCTCTGTTTCCACATGTTTGCCTTGCGGTTGTCACCTGAGTTTACCCAAAGGGTTTGCTCTTTCTTCTTTCGGGCTTCAACAAGTTTGTCTATGCCGTCCTCTACTGCCTTGATTTCCTTTTTGTTGTTTTCCTTGATTTGGGCAAGTTCCTTATCGTATCCGTCTTTTATAGACGCAATGCGGTTCTTCGTCAAGGTTTCCTCTGCCTTCTCGGAATAGGAAGAAAGTGTCTTGGTATAATCCTCCTCTGCCTTACGGCGGTTACCTGCTTGCGACTCTGCCTTGTTTCTTGCCTTTTCCGCAGCCTTGGCTGCTTTCGCTGCTGCTTTCTTCTCCTTGTCGATTTCCTTTTGTGTTTTTTGGGGCTTGTTCTCTATATTATTACCTCTTGCTTGCATCATTGCCAGCTCGGTGGCAACTTGCTCGTAGGTTTTGTAAATACCTCCGATATTAAGCACATCGCCTTTCTTGTGTTTGTCAAGCCAGTCCTTACGATATGCCATACTTGCCTTCAATTGCGACTGGGACATATTCTTTATCCAAGCGGGAAGTTGGGAATCGTCATAGTTGACTTTAATATCAAGTCCTATCTTCTTACTACATAACTTGATGGTCTCTTGAATATCACTGTTCAGTTCCTTGAATGTCTTCTTGGCAAACTGGTTCTTCAACGATTGTACCTCTTGGGCATTGGTCAAGTTTTTCGTTGCATTTCTCGCATTTTCTGCGGCATCTGCGCTGTTGTTGATAGAATCAACCATACCATCCAGTTCAACCTTATTGTTCACAAGTCCATTGGTATAGTCGTTAATATTGGAAATCATCTTGGCAACCTCTTCGTTTTGGTGCCCCATTTTGTTAAGATAATTTCCTATCTTGACATTCAACTCGCCCTGCAATTGGTTGTATTGTGCCTTTAATGAGTTGTAAACTTCCAACTCATCACCACAAGCATTCATGCCCTTTTGCAGTTCTGTAAGCTTGTCAATATCTTCTTGGCTTATCAGACTGCGAATTTGCCCCATCTCAACATTGGTAAGTTGACCGTCCATTGACTCCTTGAAGGAACTGAAAGAATTGTCGTTTGCCGAATTATAGTTGTTGTAAGCATCTTGCAACTGGTTGGCACGCTCCATTTCGATAGAACGTTTCTCTATGATACCTATAAGCTCCTTTTCATGTGACTTCAGCTCATCGACTTGTTCCGTCATGTCTTTGGACTTCATCTTGGTCTCGTCAAGTTTTATCCCATATTGCTCATAAGCAGACTTTAACTCATTGATTGTGTCCTTATGGCTTTCGGCTTTTCCATTACTCAATACGGCAAACAAGGAACGGATCTTATTGCTCGCCTCTGCCGCTTTGTTGCCCATATCCTTCGTCTTTTCAGCTGCATCTTCCTCTTCGCTGCCAAACATAGAGAATACCGAGATTGCCGTAGTTACCAATGTTATGATTGTCGTCAACGGATTGGCAAGCATAGCCGCCCACAACGCCCTCATGCTTGTAGTAACAGCATTTGTCGCCCATGTCAACACATTTTGTGCCAAGGTTAATCCTTTGGTGCCAACCGACAACACAGAAGTAACAAAGGAATTGCGTTCCTTTGCCCCGGTATTGACATTCTCGGATGTGGTATTAGTATTGGTTGCCGCAGTATTTGTGACTTCCGAAGTGGTATTCGTTGCATTTGCGGTTGTATTTGAAGCCGTAGCACCAGTATTTACGTTTTTAGCAGTCGTATTGCCTGTTTCGGATGCTGTATTGGCTTGCCTTGCGGCTGTCGCAGCCTCCGTTACAGTAGTCCTTCCCTCCTCTATATCTATTCCTTGTTGGACAGTTTGCTCTATTTCATCAGCCGTATCGACCGCATCCTTGAAAGCCTCGGTTTCTGCCACTTGCGCCTCTTCGAGCCTGATGGTAGACTCCCGTAAATCCTCTTGTATGTTTTTTCGCCTTTGATTAGCCGATTCAAACTCATCCGATGCCGCCTGACGTTTCTGCATCAATTCGTCAAGCTTTGCTTTCTCTTCCTCATAAGAAGCTATTTGAGCGTTCTCGTTATCAGAAAATGCATCACTATATCCGCCATAAGATGTCGTGTCAACCGCACTGCTATCCTCGATTACATATTTCTCCTTCTGATTGACAAGTTCCTGCTGTTTCTTGACTTGCTCATCAAGCGACACCAACACCTGTTTCCGTGCAAAAGCCTCATCACGAGCCTTATCATAAGCCTCTTGTTGGAGTTCTATATGCTTTTCAAGTTCATGTCTCTTCAAGATAGACTTCCCATAGTCCGTTTCATTCGCCTTTGCTATCTTCTGTCGTATTTCGTTTTCTGCATTAAGCTGAGCCACCAACTCCGCATCGGCTTTCTTTTGGCGTACAGCCTCTTCTTCTGCCTCCTTAGTATTCACGGCATTTTGCCATTGGAGTTGTTCCTTTTCCGCTATCTTCGACTGCTCGACCAACAGGTCACGCTTCAGCTGGAGTTGTTTAGCCATCTCTTCGGTAATCAACCCCTCGGATTTTGCCAGTTCTATCTGCTTGGATATGCGTTGCTCCGTTTCCTCATCACCTATGTTTTCCGTGTCAGCCAAAGCGTCCCCCAGCTCATTATATCGGCTTGCCTTATAATCCTTGGTATCCTTTCCGTTCAAGTGACGGTAATCATTCTCCATCTCCTTGAATTGTGCCATCTTTTCATCAAGCCCTTTGGAAAGTTCCAACGCTTCCATTTGTTCCTTGGCGGCAGACTGCTGCTGGGCGACAAGCATGTCACGCTTTAACTGCAATTGCTCCGCCATCTGCTGGGTAATGATACCATCGGTCTGCGCCTCTTTGATTTTTAGGGACACAAGTTCCTCAGCCTTGTCCGTACCCAACATATCGGTATTGGCAACCGCTTTGTTCAAGTCCCAAAGCCTTTGTTTCTTATAGTCCGAGGTATCTTTGCCTGTATAGGAATGATATAATTCAGCCTCATCCTTATATGCTTTTATCTTCTCATCAAGGCTACTTGCTATGCCGTCAAGGGTTGCTTGATTTTGCACCTTTTGGATAGACGTAGCCGCCATTAAGCCAGCCTTGTAAGTGCCAACCGCCACCGCAGCAGAACCAATCACCTTGACCACCGTTTCCCAATTGTCAACCAAAGAAGAAATAAGGTCAAGACCTGTTCCGAATATCCCCTGCGATTTCTTGCCAAGTTCATTGAACATTTGGTCTACACTATCACCAATGTTCGACCACTTACCTTGCAAAGTTGATGATTGCTTCTCCATCAGACCACCGAACTTTCCGCCTTCCTCGGTCATACTAATGATGGCTTTCTTCACCAAATCAGCCCCGACCTTTCCATCAGTTACAGCTTGTTGTACCTCTTGGGTTGTCTTACCCATAAGCTTGCCAAGCTCCTCTGCCATAGGAATACCACGTCCCATGAACTGCCTCAAGTCCATTGTGTACATACGACCTTGCGCCATGGTGGTACCATACAAGTACACCAAGTCACCCAACGGAACGTTAAGACCTGCGGAAATATCTCCAAGATGAATAAGAATATCATTTACCTCGTTCGCTGCCGTACCATAAGCCAACAATTGCTTTGCACCATTGGTAATGGAACTCATATCGAAAGGGGTCTTTGCCGCAGTATCAATCAACTGGGACATCAAGGCACCAGCTTTCTGCTCGCTACCAAGCATCGTGGTGAACGAAATTTCCAATTGCTGAAACTCGGAGCGAACATTGAAAATATGTTGAGCCAATTGCTCGAATCCCAAACCTCCGACAAGTCCCATCGCCAACTGCCGTACATCACTGTTCAATCGACCCATCAAAGAAGAGACCCCTTCGCCTACAGTTGGGGCTTGCTTCATCTCGGCTATCATCTGTGACAAAGCATTTGTCATTTGATTGGTCATATCCTTCGCCGGGGACACGGAACCAGAATACTTAACGTATTCCGCTTGCATATTCTGCAACTCTTGTCTTGCTTGTTTGCCAAGTCCTGTTAAGCTTTCAAGCCTTGCACGTTCGTCTTTTAATGATGCATTATTGGATGATATATTATCAGTAAGCACAGTGCTCGTTCCGACATCAAGCCCACCCTTGCGAAGTTTGCTCTCCATCTTGGCAATCTCTGAAGAAAGTTTCTCTATCTTCCTCTTGCTGGCATCGGCTTGTAACTCGAAAGAATAGACTTCTCTTGTGAGGTTTGCCATCTTCTTGGAGAACTCGCTGCTTGTAACGGTGGCATAACGGCTCATCGCCGAGGTAAGTTCCCTTACCTTGCGCCTTTGCTCATCATACTGGTCAGTGAGGTCTTGCACAACTGTTGGATTGGTCGCTTTTGTTGTGTTCAGCAACTCGCCACGCAACCTTTCCAATTCCTGTCTTGCCTTAGCCACTTCGTCAAAATTCGCCTTTATGTTAAATTCCAATTCTGCCATCTCATTATTTTTTAAGGCAAAATTAGCTAATATCCAAAGGAATGGAGAAGATTTAATGTGTTGCTATTTCACTAAAGAGTTAAGTGCTAAAAATAAACTTTTGGTCAAAAAAGCCTTCCACATTCACATGCAGAAGGCTCCGAGTTCTTATCTATTGCAACAATGAAACTACACACCTAAAAGGTAGCTTTTTCGTTATATTAACTATGCTTTACGAAACGCTTGTTTCTTTGCATATTCACTCCCAGGCAAATGGATAATCCCAAAGAAACAACTTACCCTTAACATTTCTAATCGGTTCTTCGAGCAACCTTGCACCTTTCAAGAACCAATGATACTGGTTTTCC
>CAVKNU010000330.1:0-11734 GCA_963657465.1 Lachnospiraceae bacterium | reverse complement strand
TTAGGCGGTGCTGACATGATGCCCCGAAGTGGCGGACGTGATTAGCGAGCAAACAGAAAAGGCATTTGTGCCCCCGAATTACGGGGGCGAAGGGGGTTAACGTGCGATATGCGTTATTATCGCTTGGCGATAATATACATCGCATATCGAAACCGATGCCATCCACGAACAAGCTAGGGGGAGTGCAAGAGTGCCAAGCTAGCAAGGGTGACTATGGGGAGGGTTCGGGGGTGGAAAGACCCCGAGCGTTCCGCTAGGCGACAAATAAGGACCCAACCGCTTAAAGGGGTGGTGGTCGGGGTAGGGGCATTATGGCAGCTGCGCCCTTAGGCGGTGCTGACATGATGCCCCGAAGTGGCGGACGTGATTAGCGAGCAAACAGAAAAGGCATTTGTGCCCCCGAATTACGGGGGCGAAGGGGGTTAACGTGCGATATGCGTTATTATCGCTTGGCGATAATATACATCGCATATCGAAACCGATGCCATCCACGAACAAGCTAGGGGGAGTGCAAGAGTGCCAAGCTAGCAAGGGTGACTATGGGGAGGGTTCGGGGGTGGAAAGACCCCGAGCGTTCCGCTAGGCGACAAATAAGGACCCAACCGCTTAAAGGGGTGGTGGTCGGGGTAGGGGCATTATGGCAGCTGCGCCCTTAGGCGGTGCTGACATGATGCCCCGAAGTGGCGGACGTGATTAGCGAGCAAACAGAAAAGGCATTTTATGGGGAGGGTTCGGGGGTGGAAAGACCCCGAGCGTTCCGCTAGGCGACAAACAATCCGCCCTCTCGCACCGTAGGGAGAGTGGGCGCTACCGCTTTTCGGTCAAAGGGAGGGGTAGGGGTCGGGGTCGCTTGCATCCCCGAGCCTTACCCCTCCCTGTGCCATCCACGAGCAAGCAAGGGGAGTGCAAGAGTGACATCCACGAGCAAGCAAGGGGAGTGCAAGAGTGCCATCCACGAGCAAGCAAGGGGAGTGCAAGAGTGACATCCACGAGCAAGCAAGGGGAGTGCAAGAGTGCCATCCACGAGCAAGCAAGGGGAGTGCAAGAGTGACATCCACGAGCAAGCAAGGGGAGTGCAAGAGTGCCATCCACGAGCAAGCAAGGGGAGTGCAAGAGTGACATCCACGAGCAAGCAAGGGGAGTGCAAGAGTGCCATCCACGAGCAAGCAAGGGGAGTGCAAGAGTGACATCCACGAGCAAGCAAGGGGAGTGCAAGAGTGCCATCCACGAGCAAGCAAGGGGAGTGCAAGAGTGACATCCACGAGCAAGCAAGGGGAGTGCAAGAGTGGCAATTAGTTTGCATCGAAAATATGTTATATAACATGTTTTCGGGAGGTTTTGTCATTTAAACGGCGATACTACTGTATCGCCTAAAAGGCGCATTTCTGTTTAAGACATCCCTTAAATCTTTGCCCAAATCTTCATCGAATAGGTTCAGAGTGATGTTTTTGCTGGTTTTGGGTGTTTTTCTTGGTGTTTTAGTTGGGGTGTTTTTGACAAAGTATTATTATTTATCGATTTATTTTAGCTTTGTTTCACATAGTTAACAAGCTGATATATACGGTTTTGGGTCAACTCTTTTGAAGTTGACCTAATGGTTATCGATGGGGGTTTAGCTAAAATGGCAAATCGTATAGTATTTCTTTTTCGGTTGGGGACATCGTGTGTCCGCTCCAAAATTCTATCTCTCGTTTTGCCCAGTTTCTTTTTCTTACCGCTTCATCAAATTGTTTTTGCGCTCTTTCTATAAATATAGCGATATATTGTCGCTTGTGTCTATTGATGTAGGATTTTTCAGCCTTTGTCAGTGTTCCCAGCTGCCACTTCTCAATCCAATCTAGACTTTCGAAATTATCCATGGCAACAAGTTGCAAGTTAGTTTCTTTTTCTAGTTCTTCTTGCAACTTGGTTGCTCGCTCCATCTGTTCATCTGTCATGTAATAGTTACCGTGTTGGCTGGATAGATATTTGGCAAGTTGTAAGCACAAATCACGTGCTTTGTCTGATATTCTATATGCCTTATCTTGGGACATTCTGACTAATCGGTTATAGATTATCTTCTCTGTTCTAGTTGGGTCTTCTTTCTCCGTTATTCTGTGGGGTTTAAAGGTTTTTTCTAGGTTCTTCTCCGAATATAGGACTACGGGTGTGCATCTATCCTTACGTTTAGCTGTGCCATCCTCATTATATTCTGCTTTTACGAAGTTCATACACCACTTAGAGAGTAGGAGAAACATTAATAGGCATCGTTCCTTTGTCGTAAACTTATTTAGGCCGATAGATAGTGTATGCTTATTATCTATCGTTATCCAATTCTTGGCTTCTGACTTAATCGAAAACTCAACTCGCCAAATCTTCACCTCTTCGCATTCGTCCAGAGTACGCTCTTCCTCGGTCTTGGTTCCAGCTTTTACTATAACCATTTTTGAGCGTTTCTCTTCTATTCCCGTTTTCTTGTCTTTGTAGTCGTAAACTACCTTTTGTAGGTCGCACAAGCCAGCTTTTACCCAAGCATCCTTGATGTAGAGTTTATCTGACGCTTCCTTTAATTCTAGGGTTTTGTCATAAATCTTGGTAGAGAGTGGAGAAGAAGCTGCACCCCATTTTATTGAGTTCCAGCATCTCCCGTCTGCTTTCTCTGTTCCATGAACATTAATTCTTGAATTTCTGTTTTTCAAGATTGAACCCTCCATGTACTTGTGTATGAGTTCTTGCGGATTCATACCATTGTCAAATACTAATTGGTCACAAGCAATATCTATTCGTGTGATTCCCTTGAACGTATAGTTATACTTCAAGAGAAAATCTTGCAGTTGCTGGATTGGGTTGTATGTGTATAGCGTTCTGTTTGATAACCTGATATGACATGCGCCATCTTCGAAGATACCTCCATTCTTTTTCAGAGAATAAGGGTCTCTTCTAATTTCTAGAAATGGTTTACCGTGTTCGCCCAAAAGGGTGAACATTTCCTTATGTAATGGGGTCCCGTATTCTCGCTTGTTGACTTGCCATCCTAGGTTCTGAAAATAGGTGGCATCCTTACATCCGTCTTCAATACAAAAGACTTCAAGCCAATCGAGGTTTACACATTTAATGGAGGGTTCAATCATGTTCTATAACTTTAATCTATTGTTTTTTGTAATCATCCCAAAGCTTTTTTAATTCTTTGGGTTTATCTAAGCTTGTGGCAAATCTTTCTAGCCATTTAGCATATTCTTTTCTTATTTTTCCGTATGCCTTTAGGCTCTGAAATCGTATGCTGTAATTGTCAAAACTTCTTGTAACATCAAAGCCGACAATATCGCTGCGAATACCGTTTATAATGATAATACCATCATTTCTTATCTTTATTCTGTCTTTCATTTTACCTGTATAGTATTATTTAATTTGCCGTTCTTGTAGATATAGACTGCGTGGTCTAGTTCTACTGATACAATCGATAAACGGTTTCCGTTATCGTGGATTAGGTTGTATCTTGTTTCGGCTTTTTGCTCATCGAAGCCGAAATCTACTAAGTGGTAGCCATCCTTAACGTATTCTTTAGCGTTAACAAATGCCAAATGATGAATTTTTGCTTCCATATTTTAATTTTTAAATTCTTACTTCTTGCGCTCTGGCTTCTAGATAGAAGACATCATCATATAAGCCTTTAGCGTAATAGCGGAGAAAAGCAGCATAAGTACCATTACCTATGCTGTTTTTCATTGTGTTATACAATTCCCAAGGTTGGGATTTATACTTATTGACATATAACCTTAACTCGTCCCAATAGGTAGAGTGAGGGAACCCGTCCTTGTACTCCATTCTTGTTTCCATCTCCATCATGACAGAATCTCTGATTACCTCCTCCATGCTCGATATTATTCTATTTCTTGCAATTTCGGAGATTGTAAAGTTCTTGGCTTCATTCTGCAAGATGATTGTACGCTTATAGGTACAAAGGAAGCTGTTACCAGCATAGGTTATAAAGTCGCTAAGCGACATCACGCCAATCATTTTCTTTCTTATTTAGCTGGCTCTTGTGACTGTTGCTCTTGTGGTGGCTGCGCTTGTGGCTGTTGCTCTTGATGCTTACCACCGCAAAGTTCAATTTCTCGGACGTACAGGTTAACTCCTACCTCCATTTGGTGGGTCTTAGGAGAAGAATAAACCACGAAAGAAGCGTTACCACGAACGAAAACTTTCGTTCCTTTCTTTAGGTATTGTGTGATACCACCTCCGTCTCCATTCATGGAACATGAAACCCATTGTGTGGATTGGGTAATTTCTCCCGTGTTCTTGTCAGTCCAAGAATCAGTGTTAGCCACTCGGAAAGATACGTATTTCTTTCCATTGTAAATTTGGATTTGAGCGTCTGCGCCCAAGTTTCCGATTAACTCTAATTTAATCATTTTGCTTTTAATTTGTTAAGTTTATCTATTAACTCATGTTGTGCAAAGTATTCCTTTGAAATGAATCTTAGGACTTTTTTGCGGTGCTCGTAATCATTCACTATATCCATGTGTTTAGATATACCATTCAACAAAGAAAGATATGCTCTCATTGTTTCGAACACTAAAAGGGCTGATTTTAAATCTATATGTTCAATTAACATATCGTAATCTACCGTAAGGTAGTACATATAAATAACCCCTTCATCGGATATAAGAAATAGTTCTTTTCGATTTTCTGCCATGATAATTTTCTATTCTGTTATTATCGAATTTACGAAATATTACATTTTCTCTGCGCCACGGCTTGAAACAAGCACCAATAATGGATACTGGGCATTCTGTTATTTTCTTGAAATAACATCCTCGGCAACCGTCAACGGCTCTGACTACTTGTAATCGTATGCCGTTATATTTTACGAATTTGCCAACATCAATAACTATCAATTCCATTCTTTCAAAACTTTTAGGTTTTCAAATTAGTACTTAGGTTTATACGACACACACAAAAGCAGTAGTAGTTGGCATGATTTCTGCTGTGGGAAAATTGCTAAATTTCAACAAGCATTATCATGCTAATCGACATTATCGTAAACAGGAAATATTATTTCTGTTTACGAAAAAAGCCCCGTTTGAGTGGTTTCCCACTCTAACGAGGCTTCCTGCTATTCGTGGCAACAAGCCGTTCGGAGTCGCTCCTCAGCGTTGCTCCTATCCTCTTGTTGCACTGCAAAGGTAGAGATTTATTTTTGAGAAAAAAGAAAATTTCGAATCTTTTTTCGGTTGACATACATGATTTTAACTAAAATTGCTATTATGATAGCATATATTAAGCTATTAACAATATTTACTTGTGGCTGTTTTAACACTTCCTCCGAGTTTTTTATTTCATTTTCTCGAAGATATGATGTTGTTTCTTCATTTTTGGTCTCCTGTATATCCGTATTTTTCCGCTTGGTAACCTTTATGAAACCCGTTTTTGATGTTCCAGCTACATTTGGTTTCGGCATAGAATCGTTTAAAATAGTCGGGAAAAAGGTTTGCTCCAGCACTGAATCGTTAGAAAACCACCATTGTACGGTTATTTCTTCATCCTCGAAAATCTTAGTAGCTGAAGAGTCGGCTTTTTGTTCCAGCTGGCTAACTACCTTGGTGGCGGTACTTGAAGTCTTACAGGATATGAGTAATAATGTTAGTAGTATATATATATAATGTTTCATTAGGCTTGGTAGTTAAAATTGTAATGATGTCTTGGGGTTTTGGTTTTGTCCCATTGGACGTGAATCCATTGCGAGGATTTCGAGTGCTCGAATAATACCGTATCAACGGACGGCAGAGTTTTTAGGATGTCGAAGATTTCCTTTGCGTCGAGGGTTCCCGTTATATGAATATCGGCTGCATTGCCTTTAGTGTGCCAAGAATTGGCTACACCTCCTACGGCTTTGTTCAGCTGGGGGCAACGATAACCGCTTGTGATGATTACTGGCTTGCCGTATAATCTTCGCAAGGGGTCAAGAACCATATCAACTCCATATTGTAGATTTTGAATAACTTCGGCATCGGGGGTGTTTTTGATACCTAGCCGTGAAGCTGTTGCGGATTTAGTGAACTCCTCGAGTTTGAAAAACTCACTGCATAGGGTTTGGGTGATTTGTTTCGCCATAATGACCAAGTTTATAATTTAGGTGATATACTGACGCTGCGAACAGGAGAAGCTGCGCAACGAATATTAGGACTCCAGCTGCAATGTCGTGATTTTCCGAAACCACGATTGAAGCTGTGCCGATTGATATGCTTGCAGCGATACATACCACTGCCGATGCATACTCAATTTTATCTTTCTGTTCCTTTTCCATAACTAACGAAAAAAGGGCGATAGCATAATAAAGCTATCACCCCTTATTAATATAATTGATATAGAGTTCTCGGGTTAGTCCATGTCGATGTGGCCATCATCACCGCTACCATCACCGCTTGAATCTTGACCTGTAACGACTACGTCAAATGCAACAGAAGCTGCAGCTGTTGTAGTTGTTGCACCGACTGCAACCGTGATTACGGCTGTACCATTGCCTACGGCTGTAACCTCGCCCGTTGAAGCGTCAACGGTGGCGATAGTCTTGTTAGATGAAGAGTAGGTAACCGTACCCTTTGCATCGTTGCCACTAAGTGTAGGTGCTGCAACCTTACCGCCCTTTTCGCTGATGGCTACAGAAGTGCTTGACAAGCTAAGCTGTGGTGTAGGGAGAGTTTCAACGGTAGGTGTAGAACCCATCGCTGCACCGTTCAAAATCAACTCGTTTCCAGTTGGGTAAGTGCTGAACTGACTAGCAACTGTAACTCCTTCCAAAATCTGCTTGCTCCCAACAAATGCAGAGTTGGAACGCAACCATGTATCGTTAGATTTGCGAGACAAAATTGCAGTACCGAAATTAGCTTCGCTTGTAGCAAGGGTAAGAACTCCAGAAGCGTAAGTTACGCTAATGTCTAATCCGTTCTCGCTTGCTTCGACAGAAAATGCGTCGTGTGGTGCACTGACTGCGCCCGTCTTGTCGGCACGCAAACGAACGATAGCCAAACGAGTTGGGGTGAAATAGAGAACTCCATCAACGAGTGATGATTCACCGTTAACCCACATGAAGGTTATCATATCGTTCTTTTTAATGCCAAGCGCATTATAGATGTCCTCTGCAGTCGCTACAGAGTCAGCATTAGCAGAAATGTAAACCTGTTTCTCTGCATTGTATGCGTAAGGAAGGGTTCCCAAAGAGCCACGAGAAGTGATAAACGGCATTGGATTAATCTGATTGTCCTTATAAGCGTTAAACGCTGTATTTGCAGCGTCATTCTTAGAAACAGAGTTGAACTTGTTTAAGTTCAAACGGTTGAACTCGCTCATAGACTTCTGACCTACGGTCAAGCCCTCGAACGAGTGGTCGCAAATAACCTTAAGATAACGGTAAGCTGCACCTACAGAAGTCATAACCATACGCTGACGCATCTGACCCTCTGTGCGTGGATTCTTCACGTCATAAACTCTCTCCTTGGTAATCTGTTTACCATCTAGAGTAGAAAAAGTAAAATTTTTCGTTGAACCCTTGCGGAGTCCGAAAAAGTTAACTGATTGTGCCATACATTTAAATATTAATGGTGAGTAATGATATAGATGAAGTGCTCCAGGCATCATGTGCGCCCAGGCTGCACCTCCACGTTTGCAAAGGTACAAAATGTTTTTCAAGGCAACCTAGGGGCGAGGTACTATTTCGTTTCTTAGGGTGTAGGGGCAAATTAGGCGGTTTATTTTACATTTTAACAATTTGAGTTTAACGTTTGTTTTAGGTGGTTAACCTATATTAGATAAAAAAAACCACCCCAAAAGGGGTGGTGGTCGGGGGTGTGGCGGTCCGAGAAACGGGGCGCAAGCCCCGTTTTCTCGTTATGCCTTGTCTGCCACATCATGCAGCCAGCATTAGATAAAAAACCACCCCAAAAGGGGTGGTGGTCGGGGGTGTGGCGGTCCGAGAAACGGGGCGCAAGCCCCGTTTTCTCGTTATGCCTTGTCTGCCACATCATGCAGCCAGCATTAGATAAAAAACCACCCCAAAAGGGGTGGTGGTCGGGGGTGTGGCGGTCCGAGAAACGGGGCGCAAGCCCCGTTTTCTCGTTATGCCTTGTCTGCCACATCATGCAGCCACTCGGAAATGGCTACATTGATTAGGGTATTTCTCGGCTTATTAATCAACGCTGCGTAAGCGTCCAGCGCTGCGAGCGTGTCAATATTCATTCGCACTGATAGCGGTTTCTGTCTTATTGCCATAATTCGATGAATTTAAAGATTAAAAAACTTATTGAAAGTAACACTATACAAGTAAGGAAATATTCCTTGGAGAAACGATTATCCATACGCATTTTCATAATAAGGGCACGTTTCGATAACGAAATTCTCGCTCCAGCTATCATCACGAACTTCGTAAATGCGAGTATCCTTTTCGGTACTTATTCTTGAAGCGTGCGCAAAGTAGGTGTGATTCTTCGCTAAGTCGTGCATATCTTGCACAAGTTCAACTTCATCATCACTTCTTGCTATTAGCTTTTCATTTTCACCGTCCAAAAGATATAAGCCGTAACGCTCCATCTCATTATTAGGTCCAATTTGGTTCTTATTCATAATCGTAATCTTAAAGGGTTAACCAATAACATATCTCACATTGTTCTTCTTCAAGAACTTCTCTGCTGCATCGACAATCTTCGGGTTATCGTTAACAAACATACAAACATCCATATCGTCCATCTTGAACTCTGAACTTTCCAAAATCATAGGTAGCTCGTTCTTGACTGATTTCTCGAACTCGTCAGCGTCAATACAATTAACTAATACTATGCGTTTCATTTTTCTTGACTTAACCTCCTTATTTTCAACAATATCAGTTACCCAAGAAGGAGTTGACACATTCTCAAAATGCGCATTAATCAAACGCTCATATCCATCATCTGTTAACTCATCGATAGTATCATAATGAGTGAAACCGCAAAAACGCTCCTCGCCATTGTAAGTGAACATAACCGCTTTACGTACTCTTTTTTCATTAGGAAAAGAGCATTCTACAAGTCTAATTTTATCAGACAAAACCTTTATATTACTATACATATTTTTTTGACTTAACCGTGATGTCGAGGGCCTAATTGTTAAACATAAATGCTGATTGTCGAAATGACATCTTACCCATAGTCAAGATAGCATCTTAATAATTAATACTATGATTGCCCAATACAAAAAATGCACTTGGAACAACTTAATAAAACGAAATAACGCTACATCATAGCGGTCGAAATCTTTTCTCATAAAACACGAATAGCTTAAGTAGGGGGTGGTTAGTCCTCTGTTACCTTTATATTATTAGGGCGGAGGGGCGAGGGCCCCTCGCAAAAACCCATTTAGACATTATAGAGTGTTACAATTTCAGCCTTGGTGTGGTACGCATTCTCCTTTCCAAAGAAATCCTCAATCTTCTTGCGCTGTCCATCTGAAAGATTTTTCTGATTATACTCATATCTATCAGGTTCATCTCCACATGCTACGTTATCAACCTTGCAAACGAGGTTAAGACTGCGTCCTGTGTACTCGTCTATTAACATTACCTTTGCTCTCATATTTTCTGACTTAACCGTGTTGTCGAGGGCTTAATTATTATACTTTGACATTAAATCCGTAACGTTCAGTGCTTATGATATAATACTTATCATGACTTATTTTTGATTCTGCACATTTGGCATTGTCAATTAACCAACTAAGAGAAAACGTATCTCTAAGGAAATTATCTAATCTCCATCCATCCTCCCAACTTGGAAGACTTACTATTATATATTTTCCATTTGGGATTCTCATATCTGCTATAAGTTCTTTTCCAACTATAGTTCCTAAAGTTGATTTCTCTTCAACTTGCACTAACTTAAAGGCTGCATCATTATCGACTAGAGCCTTTATTGCTAAAAATAATCTATCTTCATTCATAATTTTTCTTATTGCTAGGGCAGAGGGGCGAGGGCCCCTCGTAAAAGCCGATTAAACATATTGATAATAAGATTCTCTCACTCGCTGATTGTCTGCGTGAAGATAAATCTGCGTTGTCTTGATTGATTCGTGACCGAGAAGCATCTGCAAATGATTCAAGGGCATTCCATCATTAGCCATTTTGGAAGCGAAAGAGTGGCGAAGCATATGCGGTGAAACATCATATCCTAGAGCCTTGAAGATGGCCCAAATATTATAACGAAATGCTCTATCCGTATAGCTGGCATAGATGGCTCCCGTTCCTTGGATAGATTGAGCCAAAGAAATAATATAGCTAGGGATATAGATATACCTGTCCTTATTGCCTTTTCCTCGGACAATAAGCTTCTCATTACTCAAATCCTCAACGGTCAACGGCAAGACTTCCGACACTCGTAAACCACATCTAGACATTAGCATAATAGCCAATTTCATACGCTTGTCTTCAGTGCTACTGATAGCCTTATTAATTACTTCATAGCCGACAATATGAGGGGTAAGTCTAGGTAATGCTGGCGAAGAAATAAAACGGCATGGATTCTCTGCTAGTCCGTAATGGCTACAAGCAAAAGAGAACAATCCACGGATAGCGGATAATGCTGAAGCCTTGGTATTGGCAGAAGTATGTAAAGATGATAGGTAATTCTCGACATCTTGACGAGTAATCAGTGACCATCTACCACCACGCATTGCCTGTGCGAAAGAAGTAAGAACGCATTCATATCTTCTTATGGTATTCTCGCTGTACATCTTATTGTTAGCGAGGTAATATAGGTATTCTCTAATCATAATCACGATAGCATTAAGGGTTCGTAAAGCAGAGGGGCGAGAGCCCCTCGTAAAAGAATTACAAATAAAGTAGCACGATTACATTTGCGGTATATTCATGCACCAATATTTCGTACTTAACACCCTCCGCAAAACGGTCAAATTCGGCTTCTTCCTCTAAGGAAACGAACATCTCCAGCATCTCTAAATAAGTCTTGCAATAAACAGCAAGAGCACGTCCACTTAGGCAAGAATCATCACGAGAGACCATACACCAATTTTCCCCAAACTCTGTTTGTACGTCTGTATTTTCGAAGTTGTACAAAACCATGTCGTCTGAATAACCGCCCATTTCTAGGGCAGACATAACGTCAAAAAACAAATTTTTATTCATATTCACGATAGCTAAGATGTAAGAAGTAACTATTACTTCCCTTTATCTAGGTGCAAAGTTACGATTTTTTTCTTGTATATACAAATATATTAGGCATTTTGTATATACATTTTTGCACTATCCACCTATAAATATTGCCATTTCATCGATAAAATAGCGGAGTTCTTAGAGCACTGATTAACAAATGTTTACACGGCATAGGACGAGCATTAAACGTCTTAAACCGCCATGGACGCATCGGCTTGCAAAGCCGATGTGGACAGGGCGGAAGAGGGGGTTTGGGGGAAATCCATCCCCCAACATTGGGGAGCCCCGGGGGGCGGACGGGCAGCGGTGGCGACGGCTGCGCCTTTAGGCGGTGCCGACGCGACCGCGGGGCGGGCGGGGCGACAACCGGAGAGGGCGAATTTTCGCCCTCGGAGCTTGCAACAGAGCGGACGGCTTTAGCCGATACCGCACAAATAAGGACCCAACCGCTTTAAAGGGGTGGTGGTCGGGGTAGGGGCATTATGGCAGCTGCGCCTTTAGGCGGTGCTGACATGATGCCCCGAAGTGGCGGACGTGATTAGCGAGCAAACAGAAAAGGCATTT
>CAVKNU010000329.1:0-12713 GCA_963657465.1 Lachnospiraceae bacterium | reverse complement strand
CAGCATAGATATTGTTCATGCGCATCACCATTCTATGCGCCTTGCTTGCCACATTTCTGAACTTAGCAGGTGAGTTCCACACTTTCCATGCATACCTCGTCATATCCTCTGTTGACATACTCACCGCAGGATTATTGTAGGCGTTCTTCTCTTGTTTGCGTATCTCTTTGTCTGTCACCGCTTCTTTCAGTCGGGTGGTGTACAACAGGGCATATTGTGTGCGGTATCTCTCCGTCACAATAGTTACTATCGCCAACACATCTCCATCCACATGACCGCCTTCCTTTGGTTTCAGCCGTATGGTGTTATTGATAGGTTGGTCGCCCACCACTTTGTCCGTAGATATATCCACAAACCGTATTGGCTCACTTGCCGTTATCACCGTGGTCACTTGTTCGTTCACCGTCAGTTGCTCCAACTCTTGATAGGTGTCCTGCGCTTGCGTGGTCATTGTCGTCATCAGCCCAACCACCGCCAAGCCTATTCTCTGAATGATTCTCATATTCATCACTATTTAATGCTTTATTAAAATTTTTAATATCTTATACCCATTGCCTAAATAGCCTTACCCTGCCAATGCTTATGTTACATTATTGCACCCTCGGCTTAGTCAGGCTCAAAAGGCTCAGTAAGGCTTATAATTTCACTTCGCCTTATCCTCCGCCAATGGCTTAGACCTCTCAGTAAGGCTTACCCTATAAAAGAAATTCACTTCTTGTTCTCCTTCGAGTTAATGATATACACGAACGTCCCATACTTCAACTTCACCTTATTCTTCTTTATCGCCTTGCCTATGGCATTGCTCGTTTTTTGGTAAGCATTCTGTACGGCTTGCATTCCCCATTGTGAGAAACTGTTGCCAGTCTCCGATGTGTTCATGTTCATATTTCCACTCACTGCACCGCTCGCCACATCCTTGCTTGTCTCTCTAAACTGGCTACTTGGCACATACAGCCCTTCCAGTCCATCCGTGTCATACAGTGATAGGCTCACCTTTACTAATTCATCGTCTACCATGATGCTGTTGATGCTGCCTTTCACTCGCTGTGACGAGAAACCGCTCATCGTGGCATACAGATACGAGCCTCGTTTCACCACATGCTCATTGATTTCCACATCGTCCAACAAGCGTAGTCGCACCCTCGAACCGTCCGTTGCCTTCACATTCTCGTCTATAATGGCTTTTATCAGTTTCGGCTCTTGCTCATTCTGCGCAAGGGTGTTGAAATAGTCTGAGGTTGTCTTCACCTTTTTCACCACCTCACTCGGTTTTTCCTCGTCCGATGGTTTGTTCACGGCATTTGGGTCTGTTGTTATCTTACCGGACACTTCAACAGAAGATTGGAAATTATTCTTATCTGTCCCATTCGCCTCATTATTTCTGTCACTCCCGACACCAGCCACACTCATTTGTCCTTTCAGTCGTGCTTCCGCGAGTGCCTTCTCCAGCTCCGCCATTGCTTCTTTCTCACGCGCTTGGGCATCGGCTGCTTCTGTCTTTGCCTTGTTTTTCTCTTGCTCGTCGAGCATGGCGATGTCATTTTCTGTGTATTTCGATTCATATTGTTCCTTGTCTTCTTCAGGTGCGTCACGTTCTATATTGTCCACTGCCGTATAGTCGCCTATCTTTCCCCATGCCTTGGTCATGTTCTCATATTTTCCTCCGATACCGTCTCCCTTGGTCTTTGCTCCCGGCAGTTCGGGGTTCAGGTACTCTGTGGTTTGCATCGTCTTGTCCGTCACTTCTGCTTTCTCGGCATTGAACAAGTCAAAGATGAAATACGATGCTCCCAATAGGGGAAAGTAGAGGATGGCAGGTAACATATACTTCGGCTGCCGAAAGTTTATTCTTTCCGTTATCTTCATTGCCTTTTCTGTTTTATGGGTTCCACAACTTGTTCATGCTCCGTCTCCAACTTGTTATGTTTTTCCAACGCCTTGTGACGTTGTCTCAACAGACTGTCCTGCATTTCCGTGGCTGTTCTCTGGTTGGGCTTATGGTTATATACCACCGCCAATCGGTAGATGTTCCAAGCAAAACTACCCACCACAAATCCAAATACTATCACCAAAAACGCTGTTCTGTGTCTGTCCGCAAACCGCTGTATGCTTGCCGCCAACCTGTCTATATGCAGCGTCTCCGCAAACTTACGACCAGCTTTCACCTCACGCTCGTAGCGTTCCCTATACTGCGGATCGTCCTTATCGGGCATCTTCTCCCCGAATATCATTCTCTTGATGTTCATTGTCGTTTATCTTTTATCTTTTATGCGATTATAATTTCGATTCTACCAACCTGCCGACTTACTTGATCTTCCTAAAAAGGCTTAGAAAGGCCCAGTAAGGCTTATTATTACCACAGCTTAGTCCTTCCCAAAAGGCCCAGAAAGGCTTACTCTAATAAGAGGTACCATTAATTAATACGCTGTCTTTGTCTTCTGCTCAATATCCTTGTTCAGCAGTGTTCTCCAGTTTGTTATTAGCAACCCATGCGGATTATTGTCCGTTCTCGGCACTCGTTTCAGTTGCCCTGCCGTCACCAATTCGCGCGTCAGTATATTGCTTCGTCGCTCTATACGCTGTCGCCCATAGTAGGTGAACTCCATCTTTTCCTTGTTGAACTTGATGCTGTCGCAGAATATCGAAATCACGGCACTCGTTCCCAATATATTGCTGTAAAAACCTTTCTCTTTTAGTGTATTGTACTGTGCCAATCCTGTCTCGTCCACCAAATACATGGCTTTCTCCATCGTATATTTGATGTACTTGTCATCAGGAGCGAGTGTAAAGAAGTAATGGTGAAACATTTCTACATGGCTCTTGGCTTCCACATCCAGTGTCTCATCCATTGTCGTGCGGTTCACCAATATCGGTACATTGCCGTCCAGCACATACACTTTCTTTTGTGCATCTGTCACCATGCACCTTGCCGTCCATACACTTGACACGCTGATGACGATGCACCCAATCAAGAAGGCGGTGCAAATGATGCCCACCAACTTGATTTTGTTTTCCAAATTCTTGATAACCATACCTTACTTCTTTCCTTTCTTCTGCCACTGCATATATTCTTTGTACAACATAGGCATTATCTCCATTCGCAGTTCTTCCACCAATTTCTCATAGTAGCAGTTGAACACGTTGATGTAGATGCCCTGCATGGCTATCTCATACCATACCCACCATATTTCCTGCTCACGTTTGCGTCTGTTCTTGCAGAGCTTCGCCTTGTGCAGTCGGCAACTCAGGTATTCCACCATCGGCACCACATACTCGTCCTCCTCGTCAAACCCTTCGTCCATTTCCTCAAACATTGGGTCTATCGGGTGTCGCTGGTTCTGTAGTACGTTGTTCATTCGCTTGTTGGCAAATGTCACGAACTGCTCGTCGCCAAGCCACATCTCAATCTTTTCTCCTAACTCCTTCATCGTTTTCTGTTCCATTCTGTTGCGTATTTGTTATTTCTTGTGTTTTTGTTACTTTTCATTGCTTTCGTTGTTGTCTATGTTGTCGTCAAACGATCTTTTTCCATCTTTGACTTTTATCGTACCAATTGACATTTCACATCCAACAACGTCAGTCTGTTTTGTCTTTTCCCTTTTCTTGCCCTTACATGATTTTGCTCATGGCTCCCATTGCCGTCATCTTCGCTTGTTGTGCCACTCCCTCACCGAAGTTTCTGGTAGAGAATGCGGTATCGCCCTCTGGTATCATCCATGCAGCCAAATCGGGCACGAGGTTCAGGCATTTCAACGCCACGATACTTGCCGCCATCAGATAACCTGCCGAGAAGAACGAGTTTTGCAGATATGCCGCCATCGTTTGCTCCGAGGCAGTGATTGCCGTCAGGTTTTCCACTTGTATCGACAGCACGATGTCAAAAAGCAACAGTACGTAGAAGCCCACGAAGTAGAGGATATTATGATGTAAAACATAGTCGTAACAAATCAAAGGAAATACACATTATCTAATTGATATTCAATTACTTCTTTGATTTGATTTCTTTTACTTTCTTGACTGTTAAAAATCTATTTTTGGTACATTTTTGTTGCACGTTTGTTACGCGAAACAAAATTTTCTTTCTAACTTTGACCTCAGAGAAGCCAGAATGAGGGCATAAAACAGAAACAAATAAAAGCATATAACAACATGGGAAGACAAAAGAAAGTATCAAAACCGAAAGAGCCTGTTCGCATTCGTCAACGCAAGTTGAAGAATGGAAATATCAGCCTCTATCTTGACATTTATTCTGATGGTGTCAGAAAATATGAGTCGTTGTCGCTCTACCTCGTTCCAGAGAAAGACCCGATTTCAAAAGACCAAAACCGACACGCCATGCAAGTGGCAAACAAGGTGAAGTCAGAAAGAATATTGGGATTGCAAAACCGTGGCATCAAGCAATGGGAGAAAATCAAGCAAGAGAATATGCCTCTATTGGCGTGGCTCAGTAAATACGAGCAGTCGGACGGCAACTTTGCACCATCTACACTGAAAGGCAGAAAAGAAATGCGTCAAAAGATAGAACAGTATCTTGCTACGACTGGAGACATCAATATCTGCCTGTCAGAAATAGATGCTGATTTTTGCCGTGGTTTCGTTAAGTTCCTAAAAACGGCACATCATGGAGTGAAAAAAGATGCAACGGCAGTTATCAGTCAAGGTTGTGCCCACCATCATCAAGCTGTATTCAATGGTGCATTGAATAAGGCGGTACGTGAAGGTATCATCGCAAGTAATCCGATGAAGCTGTTGGATGCCAAAGAGAAACATCAGCCAGCCGAAAGCGTAAGGGAATACCTGACCATTGATGAATTAAAAGCGATTATGAAAGCGGAATGTGTCAATCCCGAAGTAAAAAAGGCTTTTGTGTTCTCCTGCTTTGCAGGGCTTCGCTTGGGTGATGTTCGCTCTCTCACATGGAATAAGGTGTTTCTTGCATCTGACGGCAAGATAAAATATGTTCGTACCATCATGGAGAAGACAAACAAGCTCGTCAATGTTCCATTATCAAAAGAAGCGTTGAACTGTCTCAATGAAAAGGAAGACCCGAATGAACCAATATTCTCTTTGCCTGGTACTCCAACCATCTGTCACGACATTCGTAAATGGATGCAAAATGCTGAAATAAAGAAGCATATCTCGTTTCACTGCTCACGCCACACGTTTGCCACAATGATGCTGACACTTGGTGTTGACATCTATACAACGAGCAAATTATTGGGACATAGCAACGTCTCTACAACACAGATATACAGCAAGATAGTGGACGAGAAGAAAGTGGAAGCGGTTAATAAGGCTGATAGCCTATTTGATTAGCACTAACAGAAAAGGTAACTGAATATGAGTATAGAGATAAGAACAAGAGTGTTAAAAAATGGCAGTCAGTCGCTCTACCTTGACTGCTACGAGAATGGCAAAAGGGAATACGAGGCACTGCATTTGTATCTTGTTCCTGAGGTGAACGAAGATGCAAAGCGAGAAAACAAGAACGCCATGAAGAAGGCGGTAGCTATAAAGGCAGAAAGACTTCTTGGTATTCGCAAGGAGACAAAAACGCCAAATGAAACGGCATTGAAAAAGGAGTCTCCTGTTTTCTATGATTGGTTGATGGATTATCACAAAGGACTGAAAGACAGCCAAGCATATTCTCAAAACTACATCAATAATGTGTGGAAGTTGATAGCCATTATGCACCAATATTTGAAATATAGCCACAAGAGTAACATTCGGCTGATAGATTTCGACAAGAACGCCTATATGGGCTTCTTGAATTATATGAGGGACATTTATGTTTCACCAAAGTCACCAAGTAATCCTCAAAAGTTGGCACAATCTACTATGCACCAGATGCAGACCACACTCAACACCATACTGAACAAGGCGGTTAGAAATGGACTGATAAAAGAAAATCCATTTGCGATGTTGGATATAAAGGAAAGAGTGAGCAAGGCGGAAAGCAATATCGTGGCGTTGACGAAAGACGAAGTTACTGCACTGGCTTCCGTTGAAACTGGCAGTCCTGCAACCAAACAATGCTATATGTTCTGTTGCTTTACAGGGCTAAGACATAGCGACATATCCAACTTGAAATGGAAAGATATTCGCAAAACTGATGCAGGACTTGCCATTTATCTGCCACGTATGCAGAAGACAAAACACCCCATTCTGATACCATTGGGCAAAAAGGCATTAGAATGGTTGCCCGACAAAGAAGATAAAAGTGGAGACAGCCTTGTTTTCAATACACCACAAATATGTAATTGCGACAGGGCATTAAAACACATGGCAAAACGAGCTGGCATTACAAAAGTACTCGGATTTCACACAAGTAGGCATACGTTTGGAACATTGGCGATACTCGCAGGGTGTGACATCTTGACTTTGAGCAAACTGTTGGGGCATAAAAGCGTGAAGACAACACAAATATATGCTTCCGTAGCCATGCAGATGAGAGCTGATGCCGTCAAACGAGTGGAAAGAGTATTTGGAAATTAGGGAAGAAAAGAAAGGGAGTAAGGAGTTAAGTCTCTTTATTCCCTTATTTCGTATCAAATGGACAGAAAAGTGTAAAATATCGTTATATTTTCACCTATCACGACTACATAATGAATTATTATCGCAAAATTTAATGTATATTTGCAGTAAAATTCGGTGAAAATATGAAACTGAACAGAATAAAAGACACGTTGGAAGAAAAAGGAATCTCCCAAACATGGCTTGCAAAACAGCTTGGGAAGAGCTTTAGCACAGTAAACTGCTACGCAAGAAATAAATACCAGCCAGATTTGGAAACTCTGCTTGAAATATCAAAAATTCTTCAAGTTGATTTGAAAGACTTGATAACAGACGAGGACGAGCGAGTGTAAAAAGCCAAATACAGGAGTGGCAAGACTAAGCAGCTATAACTTCCGATAATAAAATGTTATTTGAACATGGGCATAAGCAAAGAACTTACAGAGGAGGACATCAAGTTCCGCTATATCAATGATGCCATCACAAAGAAAGGGTGGTCAAAAGATAGTATATTCATGGAACAGAAGGTTAAATTTACAGACGGTAAAATTAGCCTTCATGGTAATCTTGTGCATAGAGAGAAGCCAAAGTTTGCCGACTATGTACTTTATGCAAACAAGGCAACACCAATAGCCATTATAGAAGCAAAGGATGCGAACCATTCTGTTTCTCATGGTTTGCAACAAGCCATGACCTATGCCCAGATGCTTGATGTGAAGTTTGCATACAGTTCAAATGGTGAGGGCTTTGCCGAGCATGATTTCTTGACAGGGAAAGAACGTACTTTTGCAATGGACGAGTTTCCTACCAAAGAGGAACTTATCGAAAGATATAAAAATGAAGCTAATGATGGAAATGGATTAAACGAGCAGGAGTTGGCAGTTATTGACCAACCATTCTGCACTGGTCAGAACATCTTTCCACCACGTTATTATCAACGCAATGCTGTAAACCGCACGGTCAATGCAATCGCAAAAGGTCAAAACCGTGTGCTTCTTGTCATGGCAACAGGAACAGGAAAAACCTATACTGCCTTTCAGATTGTATGGCGTTTACTTAAAAGCGGTTTGAAGAAGAAAGTCCTTTATCTTGCCGACCGCAATATTTTGGTTGACCAGTCCATACAGCAAGATTTCAAGCCTTTGGAAAAAGTAACGCACAAGATAGACTACTCAAAAGATAAAAACCATTTGGCAGAATTGAGTTCTTACCAAGTGTTTTTTGCCCTCTATCAGCAGTTGATTGGTCAGAATGATGCCAAGAACTATCAAGAACTATTCCCTAATCCTGATTATTTTGACCTCGTTATTGTTGACGAGTGCCACAGAGGTAGTGCCAAGGATGATAGCAACTGGCGAACCATCTTAGACTATTTTTCGTCTGCTACCCACATAGGTATGACTGCCACGCCAAAAGAGACAAAATACCAGTCAAGCATTGGCTACTTTGGTGAGCCTGTCTATACTTATAGCCTTAAAAATGGTATTGAGGATGGTTTCCTTGCTCCATTTAAGGTTATCAATATCACAACAAATATTGGTGATGAATGGAGACCTACCAAGGGGCAAAAGGATATTTATGGCAATGAGATAGAAGACCGTATCTATAATAATAGTGATTATGACTATAACATTGTTATTGAAGACCGACATCGTGAAGTTGCACAAGAGATAACCAATTATCTGAAAAGCACAGATCGCATGGCTAAAACCATTGTGTTCTGTGTTGACGAAACTCATGCCGAGCGTATGCGTGTTGCCTTGACCAATGCCAATGCGGATATGTGTAAAAAGCATCCCGATTATGTGGTGCGTATAACAGGCAGCGACGAATATGGAAAAGGCAAGTTGGATTATTTCATTTCGGTGGCTGAGAAATATCCTGTTATTGCAACAACGAGTAAGTTGCTCTCAACAGGTGTTGATTGCAAAATGACAAAACTCATTGTGCTTGACCAACAAATCGGCTCTATGACCGAGTTTAAGCAAATTATCGGTCGTGGTACTCGTCTCCGTGAGAAAGAAGGTAAGACTTACTTTACGGTTATGGACTTCCGCAACGTGACACGATTGTTTGCTGACCCTGATTGGGACGGTCCGATAGAGATTGACCCGAATTATCCTCCACAGCCACATATATGTCCTGTTTGTGGACAGAATCCATGTGTTTGTCCTAAGCCTAAACCAGAGCCATGCCCTGTTTGTGGTCAAATACCATGCATTTGCCAACAACCGCCCAAACAACCGAAACCAATAGTAGGTGCAGATGGTTGTACTGTAAAGGTTATCAATAAGGTTGTCTCTGTATATGATACAAACGGTAAGTTGCTCCGCACAGAAAGCATAACGGACTACACCAAGAAAAGTATCATCGACACTTACGCAACGATTGACACGTTCACTTCTAAGTGGCGAGAGACCAAGAAAAAGTCAGACATAGCAGAAATGCTCAAACAAAGTGGTATTGACCTTGCTGCATTGAAGCATGACCAAAACATGGACGATGTGGATGATTTCGATTTCATCTGCCATATCGCATACGGCAAGAAAACACTTACACGACACGAGCGTGCCGAACAGGTGAAGAAGCGTGACATATTCAACAAGTATGGTGAACAGGCACGGCTTGTTCTTGAAGCCTTGTTGGATAAGTACACCAAAGAAGGTGTGTCGGAATTGGAAAGTCTTACTGTCCTTGAAAATGACCCATTCCGCAAACTTGGCTCCAAGGCAAACATCGTGAAGTTCTTCGGTGGCAAGCAAGGCTACCTTGATGCTGTAAAAGAACTGGAGCAGACAATATATAATATAGCATAAAAATAAAGACAAAATATGAGCTTATCAAATTTCGTAAAACGAGTACGCAATATAATGCGCAATGATGCTGGTATAAATGGCGATGCGCAACGCATAGAGCAAATGGCATGGATGCTATTTTTGAAGGTCTATGACGAGAAAGAGAATGATTGGGAGTTGGATGATGATGATTATAAATCCATTATTCCAGAAGAATGCCGTTGGCGCAACTGGGCGCATGACGATGGCAGTGGTAATGCATTGACAGGTGACGAATTGCTGTCATTTGTCAATAACACGCTGTTCGACCAACTCAAAAAGATAGAGATTACGCCAGAAACTCCTATTCGTCAAGCGATTGTAAAGACAACCTTTGAGGATGCGAACCAATATATGAAAGATGGTGTTCAGCTTCGTCAAGTGCTGAATGTCATCGATGGCTTGAACCTTGGTGATTATGAAGAAAGCCATGCTTTCGGTGAAATATATGAGACTATCCTCAAAGAAATGCAGTCGGCTGGCTCATCTGGTGAGTTCTACACGCCAAGAGCTTTGACGGAGTTTATGGCAGAGATTGTCAATCCGCAGATTGGTGAGAAAATGGCTGACTTTGCTTGTGGTACTGGTGGTTTCATTACCAGTTGGTTGGGCGAATTGGATAAAAAGGTCAAGACAGCCGAAGACCGCAAGGAATTTAACCAATCGGTATTCGGCATCGAAAAGAAACAGTTCCCCTATATGCTGTGTGTTACAAACCTGTTGCTCCACGGCATTGACACGCCATTGGTGTATCACGACAACTCGCTCACCAAAGATGTACTCAACTATACAGACGAAGATAAGTTTGACGTGGTATTGATGAATCCTCCATATGGTGGCAACGAAAAGTCAGATGTTAAGTCACACTTCCCATCTGATATGCGTAGTAGTGAAACTGCCGATTTGTTCATGGTTCTTATCATGTACCGATTGAAGAAGAATGGTCGTGCTGCGGTTATTGTACCAGATGGTTTCCTGTTCGGTGCAGACAATACGAAGATAGCTATCAAGACCAAGTTGCTCAGAGACTTTAACTTGCATACTATCATCCGTTTGCCAGGCAGTATCTTTGCACCTTACACTTCTATCGCAACCAACATATTGTTCTTTGACAATACAAGTGCTGTGGATGCTCCAGAAGGGTTCTCTACAAAGGAAACGTGGTTCTATCGCCTTGACATGCCAGAGGGGTACAAGCATTTCTCCAAGACCAAGAGCATGAAGTCGGAGCATTGCAATCCTATCCGTGAATGGTGGAACGACCGCAAGGAAATCATCATTGCAGATGGTGACGAGAAATCACGTTGCTATCCTGTTGAAGACCTTATCGCTACAGATTGCAACTTCGACCTTTGCAAGTTCCCAAAAGAGGACGAGGAAATCTTGCCTCCAGCCGAACTTCTTGCCGACTATTTCAAGAAACGCAAGGCTCTTGACCATGAGATAGACAAGACTTTGGCAGAGATACAGCGTATCTTGGGCATTGATGTGAATGTTGACGAATTGTAAAATGTGGAATAATGTACCACAAATCTAAAAGATTGGTATGGAGAATAAAGAGTTAGTGAATATAAATGATGCTGCCTATCAACAACTGATAGACAGCATAACCTCTTTATGGGGTGAAGCCAAGGCTAAAGCTGTCACTGCTGTTAATACAGAATTGCTTGATGCCAACTGGCAGACAGGCAAGTACATTGTTGAATATGAACAAGGCGGAAAACATAAAGCTGAATATGGGAAGAAGCTAATTATAAACCTTTCTAAAGATTTAACTGCAAGAAACGGTAAGGGATTTAGCAGGTCAAATCTTATCTATATGCGTAAGTTTTATCTTACATTCCCAAAAAGTGAAACAGTGTCTCACCAATTGACATGGAGCCACTATTTTGAATTGTTGAAATGCGAGAATACACTTGAACTACAATTCTATTTTAGGGAAAGTATAAAAGAGGGTTGGAAAGTTAGGGAACTGAAAAGACAGATGAAAAGTTGTCTTTTTCAGAGACTTGCACTAAGCACAGACAAGGCTGGAGTTCTTGCATTGGCTAATGAGGGGCATCAAGTACAAACTCCACAAGACATTATCCGTGACCCATTTGTACTTGAATTTGCAGGACTTCCCAAACAGAAGCGTTACAAAGAGAGTGATTTGGAAAAGGCTCTTAAAGACCACATGGAGCAGTTCCTTTTGGAAATGGGACGCGGATTTGCATTTGTGGGCAGACAATACTCCATGCAAATAGGTAGCAGACAATTCAAAGTGGATTTGGTATTCTACCATTGCATACTGAAATGCTATGTGCTGATTGACCTCAAGCGAGCAGAGATAAAGCATGGTGATATTGGGCAGATGAACCTCTATCTCAATTATTTCAAAACAGAGGTGTGCCAGCCTGATGACAATCCGCCTGTTGGTATAGTGTTGGGAGCAAGAAAAGATGAGCTTTTGATGGAGTATGCCTTGGAAGGCATTACTAATCAGTTGTTTGTTGCACGTTACCAGTTATATCTGCCAAAGCGTGAAGAACTGCAAGCACAACTTGACAAACTTCTGGATGAAACAGAGTAATGATTTTTAATATTCACAACATGATTATGAAAGGTAACATTAGAATAAAAATCATACTGTCTATCGCACTGATATTGTATGGTTTCAGCCTAAAAGCGCAAACTGTCGGATATACATACCGTCCTTTAGCTGCTGAAGGCTGCAATATGAAATATAGTGTTGCAAAACAAGATACGGTATACTATATTATAGCAACAGTTAAGTCTGATCGTTTGAACTTTCTAAAAGAGTCAACCATGCTTTTGAAAACATTCGATGGCGAAGTTATAAAACTTAAAGGCTCTCAGATAGGTAGTGGTTCAGAAACGGCTGGCATAGTTTCTGGCAATATAGTTTTACCTGTAACAGAGATAAGTTCTACAGCACAATTCAAGATAAGCCCACAACAATTTGAGTTGTTGAAAAAAGGCGTATGTAAGGTAAGACTATCTACCATACCGATTGAGCATGAGCGGACATTTGCAAAAGATAAAATAGGTAAGAAACTCTATCAGTTCTTCTTGAAGCAGAAGAATAAAGACAATGATTTCTAACGATAGTAAAGTACAATGAACGGAAAGCAATTAAAGAACAGCATATTACAATGGGCGATACAGGGTAAACTTGTACCGCAAGACCCTCATGACGAACCAGCAAGCGTATTGCTTGAAAAGATTCGCCAAGAGAAAGAACGTTTGATAAAAGAGAAGAAAATCAAGCGTGATAAGAACGCATCCATTATCTACCGTGGTGAGGACAATTCCTATTATGAGAAGATACTCGCTACAGGCGATGTGAAGTGCATTGACGAGGAG
>CAVKNU010000328.1:10777-20154 GCA_963657465.1 Lachnospiraceae bacterium | reverse complement strand
TACTTGTGAGTTGCAAATTGTAAGTTTTTCAAATGTCATTTTTCGTTTTGACACGCCCTCATCTTTTTTGAAATGTATACAAATGATATTTCATCGTAGTAAAATTCATACGAATAAAATGAGTAAACGAATCATCACCATTATCCTCGCCCTCGCGACCTTGTACAGCGGGGCGCAAGCACAGAAAGAGATAACGATTAGCGGGAAGGTGGAGGACGGCTTCCTGAAGATTCCGCTGAGCCATGCACGGGTGTCGGTGTGCAGGGCCGACAGCAGTGTGCTGGTGGATTCGGCTGCTATGTTCACGGCCTACAACCGCGACCTGAAACCACTGTTTACCCAATACACGGCCAAGGTGACCACCGACGCAAAGACGCTGTTCATTCACGCACGGCAGAAAGGCTACGACGAGGTGTGGCAACGGGTGAGCATCGGCAAGCAGACGGACATTGAGGTGCCAATGCTGGAGATGCGCAAGATGCGGGAGATGGAGCTGGGCGAGGTGACGGTGACGGCCACCCGAGTAAAGATGTTCTACCGGGGCGACACACTGGTTTATGATGCCACGGCGTTTAAGCTGCCGCAGGGGTCGATGCTCGACGACCTGATACGCCAGATGCCGGGCGTGACGCTGAACGCAGCGGGCGAGATATTCGTCAACGGGCGCAAGGTTGACGAGTTGATGCTCGGCTCGCGCTCGTTCATGAAGGACAACAAGCAGGTGCTGATGGAGAACCTGCCTTACTACACCGTGAAGGACATCAAGGTCTATGACCGCCAGAGCGACAAGAGTATGGCCTTGGGCTACGACGTGGACCCGAAGAAGTTTGTGATGGACGTGAACCTGAAACAGGAGTATCAACGTGGCTACATCGCCAACATGGAGGGAGCCGTGGGTACCGAGAAGCGGTGGCTGGCCCGCGCCTTTGTCCTCGGCTTCACCGACCGTCTGCGGTTGACCCTGCTCGCCAACCTGAACAACGTGAACGAGACGCGCCACATAGGACAGTCGGGCCACTGGATGCCCGCCTCCATGCCGCAGTCGATGGTGACAAGGCGCAGCGCGGCCACGGAGATAGACTACCACACGAGGGGCGACAAGGTGAAAGAGACGTTCAGCGCCGACTACACCTCGGCCACCGACAAGCAGGAGATGCGCAGGCGGTATGAGCAGTTTCTCGCGGGTAGTACGCCGTTGTCGCTATCCACATCGCAAAGCCGCTCGGGCAATCGTCAGGTGAAGCTGCACAACACGCTGATCCTGTCGAAGCCCCTGTACCTGAAGACGGAGCTTGACTTCAGCCACGCCCGTCGCGACGGGGCTTTCAACTCCACCTTCGACCAATGGGACGACTCGCTGACTGCCTCGAAACGCACCGTGGGCATGAGCGAGGGCAAGGCATGGAGCGTGAAAGGCGAGGTGAACGGAGCCTTCAACGTAGGAAAGGACAAGCGGCACATAGACTTCTACGTCATGATGCAGCACGACAACGACGAGAGCCAGCGGGCCAGCCGCTACCGCACGGAGCAGTACGCCACGACATCAACCACACACAACACCAACGACATCTACAACCGCCAGACCCTGGGCTTCCTGCAGTTCGGCTACGGGATGCCACTTGCGGGGAACATGAAGATGGTCTTCAACGAACAGGCGCAAGTGACGAACGAAAGGACACACGACTACCTCTACCACCCCGACACGCTGCTGCTGCCCTCGGAGATTGACATGCTCGTGGCCATCACCGACCCCACCAACTCTTACGCCAGCCACAGCCGTATGTTCGAGAACAGGGTGGGCGTGACGCTGCGCCAGACGGCCAAGTGCAAGCCCTATCCCGACCTGCCCATGCAGATGGAGTACGACCACTGGAGTATCGGGCTGAGCCTGCCCGTGCGCCACGAACGACTGGACTACCAGCGGGGCCTGATAGACACCGTGGCCACGCAGAACTCCGTATTTCTGAACGCCACGGCCTCCCTCCGTCTCATGAACTACGACGGCAAGTACGACCTCCGCTTCGGCGCAAGCCACAACCGTAGCACGGTGCAGCTGATGAACCGCATCGGATGGTGCGACGACAGCCAGCCGCTCATCGTCCGCCTCGGTAATCCCGACCTGAAAGTCAACGTCACGACCAATGCCAACCTCGACTACTTCGACAAGAACGGCCACGGCCATCAGCAGCAGTTTCACCTCGGCACCTCGCTTGCCTACCACCACCGCAGCGTGGTGCAGTCCGTGAGCTACGAACCCGCAAGCGGTGTCTATACCTACCAGCCCATGAACGTTAACGGAGCCTACACGCTGCGCGGCACGTTCGACATCAGCCGCACCATCGACGAGAAACGCTACTGGACGTGGCAGACCAACGTCGATGCGGGCTATCACCACTCCATCGACCACACCATGCTGTCAGGTATGACGACCAGCGAAGAGAACGTGGTCAATACTCTCACGCTCCACGACGGAGCCTACATACAATATAATAAAGGTACGCTGAACGTCCGCGCCACAGGCGACATCCGCTGGCGGCACTCCGAGGGCAAGATGTACGACTTCGAGACACTGAACGCCACCGACTTCCAGTACGGCCTATCCGCCCGCTACACCCTGCCGCGCCTCAACACCACACTATCAGCCGACGGCAACATGTACAGCCGTCGCGGCTATGGCAGCAGCGAACTGAACACCGATGACTTCATCCTCAATGCCTCCCTGAGCCAGCCATTCTTCAAGGGCAAGCTCATCGCACGCATCGAAGCCTTCGACCTCCTGCATCAGCTCAGCAACACGCAGTATGAGGTCAACGCCCAGGGCCGCACCGAGACATGGTACCGCTCCCTGCCACACTACGTCATGGCGCATCTGATATATCACTGGAACAAGAATCCGAAAAAGATGTAGTGGTAACGTTTATGGAATCTGTTATAATATGAAAGGCTTTGAATATATGAAGAAAAAATACGACTATCTACTGGTTGGTGCGGGACTATTCAATGCTGTTTTCGCACAACAAGCCAAGATGCATGGTAAACGCTGTTTGGTCATAGACAAGCGTCCCCATCTTGGAGGCAATGTCTATTGCGAAGATATAGATGGCATTACCGTACACATGTATGGGCCACACATTTTCCACACAAGTAATGAGGAAGTTTGGAATTATGTCAATTCGTTTGTTTCATTTAACAGGTTTACCCTCAATACAATCGCCAATTATAAGGACAAGATATTCAATTTACCGTTTAATATGCACACGTTCCATCAGATGTGGGGCGTGGTAAGGCCAGAGGATGCGAAAGCAAAGATTCAGGAGCAAACAGGGAGAAAAAGGAGCTGTACAGTGCCCTCTAATTTGGAAGAGCAAGCCATCGCTCTGGTGGGTAAGGATATTTATGAGACATTGATAAAGGGATATACGGAAAAACAATGGGGAAGACCTTGCTACGAACTGCCAGCATTCATCATCAAACGCATTCCTGTTCGTTGCACTTATGATAATAACTATTTTGATGACCGATATCAAGGTATCCCGGAAGGAGGCTACAATGTCTTAATAAACAGATTGCTTGATGGTATAGAGTGCCGTACTTGGTGCAATTACAACGACAACCGTAGTTCTTTTGAGGGAATAGCAGATAAGACTATCTACACAGGAGCTATTGACGAGTTTTTTGATTATAAACTTGGCAGATTAGAATATCGCAGTTTAAAGTTTGAACATGATACATTGTCAACAAGTAACTATCAAGGCAACGCAATTGTGAACTATACTGATTCTGAAGTGCCATACACACGAATCGTAGAGCATAAATGGTTTGACATTCATAATTCAGACGCAATAAATGCATCACATACGGTTATCACTCACGAGTATTCCCCAAAATCCACAGTAGGTACAGAACCATATTATCCAATTAATACAGAACGTAATATTACATTGTATAATGATTACTTGTCGATGGCTAAAGAGAAAAGCCCTTGTGTGGTTTTCTCTGGCAGACTTGGTCTGTATAAATATCTTAACATGGATGAGATTATAAAATCGGCGTTAGATTTAGCAAAGGCATGCATATGAAAGAACAATTGAGAAAAATAGTGGATTACCAACTGTTGTATAGTTCTTATATTCAAGACATCGGTCTGTTCCACGGCAAGATGGGAGTGGTCGTTGCTTTGTATCTGTATGCGGAAAAATATCGTGACGAGCTGATTTCGGAGTACGCATGGGACCTTCTTCAGCAGATATATGATAGTATTTATTCCAACATGCCCGTTGGATTGGAGCACGGGCTGGCAGGAATAGGTTACGGAACCACAATTCTGTATAAGCGTGGCCTTGTGGATTGTGATTTGAACTCCATACTGGTTGATGTTGATTCCAAGATTATGGATTACGACCCGAGACGAATGAAGAATTTGTCCACTCGTACAGGTATTGGAGGACTAATGCGATACATTGCTTTGCGCCAAAGCATGGATGAACCGTTTAATACATTTGACACACAATATCTTTCAGAATTATACACCACAGTTGCCTCCGTTATCCCTATCTGTCAAGAAACGGGCATTCTGAGCATTCTGAATGCACCTTTATTCTCTATTGATGAATACACAGAAAAACCACTCGGCATAGATGGCGGAAGTGCATATTATATCTTAAAAGACACATTGGCATGATAACACAGGTATTCATATTCAACAATGCGAGCCGTGCGGCAAACTATGGCATCGGTACATACGTCAAACAATTGTCTGACGGATTATCACCTTTGTCTGAATTTAAAGTGTCTTTCGTAGAGATGTATGCCAACACGAAGGAATTCACTATCACAGAGGAAGACAGGGGCAATCGTCATTACCGAATTCCAGCATTGTCATCAGGTATGGAAAGCGAGTCTTATTGCCGCAGCATCTTTTATTTCCTTGCAAGGAACATTGAGACCGAAAATGGCAGCAGGCTTGTCTTTCAGTTTAATTATTTTCAGCACCTTCCATTAGCGGTTTTGCTTAAAGGGCAATACCCGTACAGTAGAATTATTGTGACAGTTCACTATCTAAACTGGTGTTTTGAACTAAAAGGCAACGTCAGGAGGATGAGAAAGATTATTGCCAAAGGACATGAGACAAAAGATGAAATGGAACAACGTGTTGTGTCGAGCTTTCATAACGAGCAGGCGTTTCTCCATCTTGCAGACGAGGTGTTAGTGCTTTCGCGACAAACAAAGTCTATTCTTGCAAACGAATACGAGGTGTCTGCAGATAAGACACACCTTGTATACAATGGTATGGATAATCATGTTTGCGGCAGGCCGAGTTCTCGTAATTGTAAGAAGTGCAAGAAGGATGTACAATGCAATATTTTGTATGTTGGACGACTGGACGAGATAAAAGGACTGAAATATTTAATAAGTGCGTTTGAGAAAATAGCCAATCAACATCCAGATACTCATCTTGTGATAGTGGGTGACGGAGATTTTCAGCCCTATTTAATGCAGAGTAGAAAACTTCAAGGGCGTGTGACTTTCCTCGGCAAGATGCAGAGTGATGAAGTGGATGAGATATATAAGCATGCCTATTTGGGTGTCATGCCCTCGTTCCATGAACAATGCAGCTACACGGCAATTGAGATGATGCGTCATGGCATTCCTATTGTCGGCACAGACTCCACTGGACTTGCAGAGATGCTTGATGCTACACCGAATTTGAGAGTTCATATTGATGAGGAATCTTTTAATGAGGATGCCTTTGTTATGCAGATTGCTTCACGTATGGATTTGCTTTTGTCTGACGTAGATGAATACCGTAAGACATCAGAGGCGGTAAGCAGACTATACAAAGAACGGTATCATATATCGTCCATGACAGACGGCATACAGCAAGTGGTTCAGTCCTCCTTTAACAGAAAGAATTATACGGTTTCCTCAGACTATTTCAAGCACATCGACTCCCGCATGATGCAGCTTGTGAACCTGTGTCCAGACATAGACACCGAGTTCTTTGGGATGAGTGGCATAGGCGTTTACCTATGGTGGAGAATTAAAAGTCTGGCAAATAATACGAAAGAAGAATACCAACAGACGATGTTACAGGAATACCTTATATACTATATTGATTGGTTGGGTGGTGCAGCGTTCTTGCCAGAGGAAATGCTTGCAACCTTAATGGATATGTATAGCCAAGGATTCTACAAAACAAAGGTGAGGGCTATATTGGAAGGACTTCAGTCAGACAAAGAGGATGGAAAGTTCCTGTTGCCCTCAAAAAATGAAATAATCACTAACAGTTTACGGATATGCAATTGCAAGGTATGAATCATAATAACGCTCCATATGACAGACCAGACTTATCGAGTCTTTTATCAATCGTTATGCCTGTACGCATTGACAGCGATGAAAGAATGGCCAACCTTAAGGCTGTACTACGCCATGTCTGCGCTTTGGGATGCCGTGTTATCTTGCTGGAGGCAGATGTACAGTCTGCGTTTAAGGATAGCAACGAAATAGACACGGAAACGATGAAATGCATAAAACATAAATTCGTGGTTGATTCTTCTCTGGTTTTTCACCGCACCAAATATATCAACAGACTTCTCAATGAGACTGATACAGAGATTGTTGCGGTGTGGGATGCTGATATTCTCATAGCATATCATCAGGTATATGAAGCCGTAGATAATATTCTCAAAGGATGTACTATTGCCTATCCTTATAACGGTGAATATGTGATGCTTTCAGAAAGGGAGTCAGATGTTGTAAGATGGAATTTTGATATAGAGAATCTTAAGAGCCTAAAGCTACAGTCTGTGTTTGGGCGCCCGTTCTGTGGCGGCGTTTTCCTCGTGCATCGACAACGATACCTCCAGTGCGGAGGTGAGAACGAGCATTTCACTGGCTGGGGACCAGAAGATGCGGAGCGGCTGCGTAGGGTGGGTCTTCTTGGACACAGTGTGAAATGGACGGAGGAAGGCCAGGCATATCATTTGAATCATTCACGAGGTAAGAACTCTGACTTTTACTCAAAAGAGGATGCCATCAGGTTGAGAAAGGAACTTGTCAAGGTATGTAGCATGGAAAAAGGTGAATTACAGGACTATATTACAGGAAAATCATGGAAATAACAGAAAAAGAAATGATAGTATGGCTCACGTATCACGATGACGTGCAGATTAGGCAGTACAACTTGGAAGAGGATGACACAATCCGCCTGTTCAAGGGCAATGATACAGAAGTTGAGGGGGAGAACATCAATCACCTCAACAGGTTCTATTCTGAGATGACAACAATGTATTGGGTATGGAAAAACCGGAAGAGAAGTAAATATGTTGGTTTTTGCCACTATCGTCGTCGTTTCACTCATTTTATGGAAATAGAACATGGAGAATGTCAAGTCATGGAGGTCATTAGTTTTCCTTTCACTGTATTTCAGCACTATAAGGATGCCCATAACTACAACGACTTTTACGACATAGTTGACATCCTCAATGAGAAATACGGTAAGGGCAACAGATATTCAGAGTACATGCTCAAAAGCAAGACTTTCATACCATTTTGTAGTTATATCATGCATTATGATGATTTCGAATCTCTCTGTGAGTTTTTCTTTCCAATACTATTTGATTTCGACCGTAAACATCACCTTAATATGGATGCCGACAGATACTGGGCAAAAGCGGAGAAGGATTTCCGCCACGACAACAAAGAATATCAGTGTCGAGCAATATCTTTCCTTGCAGAAAGACTTATCAGTTGCTATATCGCATGTAACATGAATGCAGTATGTGTTAAGGCCCTGAATACGAAATTTGGCTACTACGATTAATTAAATAGATAATCTAATGAAGAATATATTTGAACATTTTCTTGATGCGATAGAAGTTCGCTACAACAAGCAGTTTGCAGATAAACTCTACTACGAGCATCCTCATCGTTACAACATGTACGGTCTTAAAAAGATGCTGGACGTGTATGGAGTGAAAACTCTCGGCGTGCGTATTGAGAACAAAGACCTTTCAAGCCTAAATTATCCTTGCATTTTGCACACTTACAGTGATTTCGTTATAGGAATTGACTTCGGAGCATATCAAATAACGTATCTGCAGAATGGCAAGAGAACAATAGTTTCACACGATGTGTTCAAGAATACATGGACTGGTAATGTACTTGTGGTGGAAGAAACAACCAATGCAGAAGAACCTGATTACAAGAAGCACCATGTTGAAGAGATGTTGGAGAAGGCCAAGGCATATTGCATTCCTATCATGCTTGCCTTTTCGTCATTAATAGGTATAGCGAAACAGATAAAAACAATGGAGCTGTTTCCCATAACAGGCATACTTCTAAGTGCTGTAGGTGTGTTTGTATGCGCCTTGCTTATGCAGAAGCAATTATCAGGAGAAAGTCACTATGGTGACAGGGTATGCAGTTTGTTCCGCCATACTGACTGCAATAGCATTCTTGATGGCCCAAAAGCCAAAATATTCGGCATAAGCTGGAGTGAGGTCGGCATGGGATATTTCACTGCGAGTATTCTGCTATTGTCTCTTTACCCAGAGTCTATAGGTGTGGTTGCAATTATCAACTGGATCGCGATGCTCTATGGAATATGGAGCATTCGCTACCAGTGGTGCACAGCCAAGACCTGGTGTGTGTTATGTGTAATTTCTCAAATGATTATTTGGATGATGGGTATAGTTGCCATTATTTCATATATGTATGCATCATTCACCTATAGCCTTGTCAGTGGGCTGTTTGCCTGCATGGTGTATGCCACCGCCATCATTGCTGTTCACCATTACGCTAAAGCCCATGCAACGGAAAGGAAGCGAATTCGGGCCGTACAGCAGTATCGAGCGTTAAAGGCTAATAGCATAGTGGCTAAGACACTTATTGGAAGTAGAGAATATTACAAGACATCGTTTGACGACTCCTCAATTATATTTGGTAATCCAGATGCCAAATTCTGTGTGACAATACTTAGTAATCCCCATTGCAACCCTTGTGCGCGGATGCATAAACATGTAGAAAATTTATTAAGCTTAAGTGGAGACGAAATCTGTGTACAATATATCTTTTCTTCATTCAGCAAAAAATTGGAGGACAGCTGTAGGTATCTACTCTATTGTTATTTTGAATATGAGCGTAATGAGTCCTTACGCAGATTTGCTCTTTGGTATTCCAATGATAAATTTGATTATGAGAGAATAGTTAATAGTAATGATACGTACATCCATACGGAAAAAATAGAGGAAGAGATGGAAAAACACAGAAAGTGGCGGACAAGAACAGCTCTAATGGAAACTCCTACTGTTTTGGTAAATGGCCATAAACTACCAGATGAGTATGAGATAGAAGATTTGGCTTTGATTGCCAACACC
>CAVKNU010000328.1:0-10738 GCA_963657465.1 Lachnospiraceae bacterium | reverse complement strand
GGCTTTGATTGCCAACACCATAAAAGAAGAAAATATCTTGCAAGATATCAATGGCCAAAGCACTACGCCATTGGGAGCAGAATCGCAATCTGCAGAAGAGGCAGTGTAATTGTTTAATTCTGATGACACCGAAAATGAAGAAACTAAAGAAATTTACTTTAGGAAGAAATTTAGAAAGCCTTTCTAATGCAGATATGACTTCTATAGTTGGAGGCAGTGCAAGTGAATGGCACTATTTTTTGGGATGTTCTTGGCAACAAAATCCTTTCTATGTTGTAAAGGACTGTTCTGACCAAACAAGGATGGCCTACTGCAATACGATAGAAAATACCTATTGTGTTGCAGCAGAAACCATGTAACAACTGAAAAAAGCACTGGGCTGTACAAACATTCTTGCCAAAATCACAAGGTGGAAGATGCAGGCCAGTGCTCAACAATTCAAAAACTATCAATAAGAATGTCAAGTGGACAATACTTATAATCTTCAGGATTATTGCTTATAAACATATTTTACAAAAACGTATCATGATACAATAATAAAAGCTTAAAAATAATTCATAATGAAAAAAGAACTTGCTGTTATACTTGCGTTGGTTGCCAATACAATTTCGGCACAGATGCTTACACGAGACAATGAAAAGCTTGACACTTTGTGCTATACAAAGTTTACAGCAGTATATCAGTATTCAATCAACACATCCGACGCAGAAGGACATCCCGTCACCGACTCCATCCGTCTGGCCCTGCAGGTGGGCGATGGCGTGTGGAAGACATGGACTTACGAACGCTATCTTTTTCAGCAGCAAAGAGACGAAGAGATAGGCGAAAACCACTATTGGTTCATGCATAATGAGGCACTGATGCATATCGCCACAACTACGGTTGGCTATCTAGAAGGTAAGACCATTACACTCGAATCGATTCCGCCACTTCAGTATGAGGTAACTGAAGATACAGAAATACCAACATGGAATATGGTGGATGGAAACGATTCTATTTGTGGTTATCTGTGCCAAAAAGCAAATGGAATGTTACGTGGCAAGACATGGAATGTACTTTATGCCGAGGACATTCCTACCATAGCTGGTCCTTGGAAATTGCAGGGATTACCTGGCTTGCTGACATACGCTACAGATAATGAGGGTATCCATACGTTTAAACTTATCGGCATTTATCAAGAGACGGTACCAATCACATATTCTGCAGGTTCCGTCGTTTCACAGTTCTCCACGGAAGAACTTCGTATGATAACGACTGTGATACCATACAAGAAAATTGCAAGAGATCAGATGCTGAAACAGAAGAAGAACGTATTTGGCAATCGTTTATACCTGACCAATCCCACGTATTATATGGCTGGTACGAGAGAAATCCTGAATGTAGGACAAAAGAGTGGGAACTATCAATTCATGGGAGGATTATATGTACCTGATAAGGCTCATAAATATCAACCGCTTGAACTGAAATAATGATAATGAAACGTTTCTTCTTGTTTATATTGCATATAACCGTATTGACCGTTACCTTGGCTCAGGTCAAGGTGACAGGTCATGTAACAAATATAAGCAATACTCCAGTTGGCGATGTCGTCATTAAGTGCATTAGTGCAGGCAAGACGCTGGCATTCACCAGCACGAATGCGAAGGGCGAGTATAGCTTGGAGCTGAAGAGTGAGCCGACGGGCGAGGTGTCGTTGCAATTCAACCACATCAGCTATGAGAAGGAGTCGCAGCATTTGACGCTAAAGGACAAGGTGACGAAGGTTGATATGATACTGACCCCGAAGAACATCAGCCTGAAGGAGGTGATGGTGAAGGCCAATCCGTTGCAGCAACGAGGCGACACGCTGAACCACACGCTGGCGTCGTTTCTGGGCAAGGGCGACGTGACGCTGGAGGACGGGCTGAAGCGGCTACCGGGCGTGGATGTGTCGAAGGATGGAGGCATCAGCTACATGGGCAAGCCCATCTCGCAGTTCAACATCGAGGACATGGACCTATTAGGTGGCCAATACAACCTGGCCACGAGGAACATCCCGGCGGACTACGTGACGCAGGTGGAGATTGTGCGTAACCACCACAGCCGTCGGGTGGAAAAAGACGTGCCGAGCAATGAGGTGTCGATGAACATCAAGTTGAACAAGAAGGCGAAATTCAAGCCGTTCGGACAGGAGGAGGCTGGTGTTGGCTACATGCAAGACGGTCACGACAGACTGCAAGCCTTGCTCGGTCTGACGGGCATGATGTTCACCGACAAGTTCCAAACCATCTGCTCCGCGAAAGGCGGCAACTACAAGGACTTCGCGCGGGCAGACATGATGGACCACTTCGGCGGGTCGGACGTGAGCACCCACGCCACAAATCTCTTCGGGGGCTTCGACGGCGGCAGTCCTCCGCAGGGCGAGTATCTGCATCAGCGCAACGGCATGGCGACGCTCAACGCCATCCTGCGCACCGACTCGTTCACGACCGTGAAGGTGAACGCCGACTACAGTTACCACCGCGCCACACACGACATCAGCCAAAGTAGCACTTACCTTGCCAGTACGGGCGATTACGTGACTGTCGCCGAGCAGACATCGCCGTTCTCCACGGTGCATCTGCCAAAACTCTCGGCGAACTACCAGAAGAATGCCGACCACGTGTATCTAAACGGGACGTTCGTGCTGAAGGGGAAGTTTGAGCGGAACGAGGGGAATGTGGTCGCTGATGGCTCTTTGGTGGAGCAGCGGCGGCGGACGTCCTCGTTTGAGATAGGCAACGACCTCTACTGGATGGGGCGCACGGAGGGCGACGCACGTCGGCACGTCCATACCAACGTGTCGTTCAAGCGGACACCCATGCTAAGGCTGGCGTTCGGTCAGGACGGCGAGGATTATGGGCAGACGGCGCAGTCCTCGACGCTCACGATGAACGTAGGCTCGTCGTTCAACATCCCCATCGGCAAGGTGTTCCGACTAAATTTGCCTGTCAGCATCAATGCAATGTACGATGACCTTGAAACTATCTACTCCCCTCCCTCGCAGGGAGGGGCAGGGGTTGGGTCTGCTGTGAACGACATTCGTGGCTGGTCGCTCACGCCCTCCCTCAACCCCGGTTTCGAGATTCATTCCCGCAACCGTCGCTTCTACCTCAGTGCGGGCATTGGTGCCGCCTTGAAGGGACTATACTGCAACAAGCTCAACTACACCAACCCCGTACTCAATCCCTCGCTCGCCATCAGCTACACCTTCTCGGCCAACAGCAAGCTGTCGCTCTCGTCGGGCTACACCACCTCGATAGGCGACATGATGACGCTGCTCACGGAGCCGATACTGGTGGATTACCGCACCGTGCGCACCTCGTCGGGCATCATCGGCGAACAGGACACATGGCACACGTCGGCGGGGTGGAAGTGGCAGCTGCCCATGCAGTTCTTCACCCTCAACCTCGCCGCCAGCCACTACGAGAATAAGCGCAACACGCTCACGTCGCAGACCGTGAGCGGCATCGCCGTGACCAGCGCTTCGTTGCTGCGCGACACCCGTTCGCGCTCCACCAGCCTCTCGCTCTCTACCACGAAGAACATTCCAGCGTTCTTCGTCAAGTTCGGCGCCAGCGGCAGCTACAGCTTCGGCAGTGGCGAGCAGGCCGTGGGTTCCGACATCATCGACACCCGCAACAGCAGCTACACCCTACATGGCAACGCCACCCTTTCGCCCCTCCCGTGGCTTGAAATCCGCTATGACATCCGCCACGGGTGGGCACAATCGAAATATGGCACGGCCCCTGAGGGGCAATCCTCCGGCAGCGATGGGGGGAACGGCTACACCCGCAACACCGTGACCTCCCTCACCCACAGCGGCATCCTCCAAATCTTCCCCGTCGCCACCCTCGACCTATCCCTGGGCTACGACCATGTACGCCGCCAGCTCACCGCCAACCAGTACAAGCGCATGTCGCTCTTCAACGCCTCCGCCCAATGGAAGCTAAAGTGCCTCATCCTCCGCCTCGAACTCGACAATCTCCTTGACCAGCGTACCTACGCCTACACCGTCTTTGACGGCATCAACACCTACACCTACGACTACGCCCTCCTCGGCCGCACCGCCATGCTTAGGGCAACATTCAAATTGTAACGTATATGAACATGGAAGCTATCATCGAATCGTTTGAGAGGTGGTTCCACGGCTATAACCTGACCAACAACGATACTACCATCATCATTCTTGACATCCTCATGGGAATTCTGCTCATAGCCTTTGTCATCTTGCTGTCATACATCAGTATTCAATCTCTTTTCTGGACTCGTATCGGATGGGCATTTGAGGAATTGTGGCATAGGATAGACCGCCATTCCAAATCCTTTTTCAAAGAAAAGCAGGAAAACCTAACCGATGAAGAAATTCAGGAAATTATGGGTCTCATCAATCAAAGCGATTCCTCGAAGTATAAGATAAGAAGAAAAATATCTTGCAAGATATCAATGGTAAGCACGTCCCTTTGACAGCGGAATAGCTATCCGTCTGTAATAGTGCATCACAATTAAAAAATTAAAGCAATGAGAAAAATCAAAAGATTCAATCTGAGTAAGAATCATTTCCTCTCATCCGAAGAAATGATAATGCTTAATGGGGGGGTGAATACCTCCACGACTCGTGCGATCAAAGTAATGTCGGACAAAGCTGTCTATATGGAGGTGCCGGCTCACATTACACGGGTACTTGTACATATATACATAATCATTCATCAACCGGCAGTACATCTTCCACTACTTCTGGCTATTTTTGTGTGAAAAACCAGACAATTTTAGGATTGCGTTTGTGCTCAATAGTGTACAGCACTCTTTGAATGAATCGTGAACTAATCTCCACTTAAAATTAAGAGTTAATCAAGTATTTCTTATATTAAGAATGGATTTATTGATTGAAGCTATGTTTTAAGTGGAGGTTTAAAACTATTAGAAATGAAATTGACAAGAACAATATTATATGTTTAATTCTCGGAGAACCATTTTCTTGCCCTTGATCCTGTGTGTATCATTGAATAGTTTTTCTCAGGGTCTCGTGTTCGGCAGGGTGCAGGACGCATTCTTGAAAACACCGATAACAGAAGCGAAAGTGTCGCTGCTGCTGGCAGCGGACAGCACCGTAGTCATCGACTCCATCCCCATCACCGTGAAGCGCAGGGACGACGGCACGGTGAGGGAGGCGCAGTTCTTGATTGAACCGGAGCGGAAGACGTGCAAGTACTTCATCCGTGGCACGCTCGACGGCTACGAGGACGGCTATCTGCCCCTGTCGATTGACGAGAACGAGGGCCGCGCCCTGATGCTCGACGATGCGCTGGAGCTTCGCAAGATTCGACAAGTGAACTTGCAAGAGGTGACGGTGACGACCACGAAGGTGAAGATGTACTATCGGGGCGACACTATCGTCTATGACGCCACGGCCTTCAAGCTGCCCGACGGCTCGATGCTCGACGACCTCATCCATCAGATGCCGGGCGTGACGATGAATGACGCGGGCGAGATATTCGTCAACGGACGCAAGATTGACGAGCTGCAACTCGGCTCGCGTTCCTTCATGCGCGGCAACTCGAAGGTGCTGATGGAGAACCTGCCTTACTACACCGTGAAGGGCATCAAGGTCTATGACCAGGACACCGACCTCAACCGTGCGCTGAACGCCCAGGTGGAGAAGAAGAAGTTCGTGATGGACGTGAACCTGAAGCCCGAGCACCAGGTGGGATACATCGCCAACGTGGAGGCGACAGGCGGCACACAGGAGCGGTGGCTGGGGCGTGCCTTCCTGCTGGGCTTCACCGAGCACACCCGCTATACGCTCTTAGGCAACTCGAACAACGTGAACGAGAGCCGCCACATAGGACGCTCCAACCACTGGACGCCCGACGCCGTGCCGCAGTCGCTGCTGACGACGCACAGCGCAGCCGGGGAGATTGACTACCAGTCGGCCGACAAGAATGTGCAGGAGAACCTGACCGCCGACTTCACCTCTACCCGCGGCGAGGGGGAGATGCTGAGGAGCAGCGAGCTGTTCCTACTGGGCAACCCGCTGCAGACCACCCACCAGAACTCGCTGGCGAAAGCCCAACGAATGAAGATAGGCAACCGCTTCAAGTACATCAAGCCCAAGGGCTTCATGTTCGAGTCCGATGTCAGCCTTAACTATCGGTCATACAGCGGCAATTCCTCGATGCTGATGGAGCAGTTCGTAGATAGCCTGACGACACGGCAGCGCACGGACGGCTTCAACGACGGCAAGACTTGGAGCGCGAATGTCTATGCCCGCATCCAGCCGACATTGAAGAACATAGGGAAGACAGAGCAATTCTTCCGTTTCACCACGACGGTTGACTATTTTTCGGACGAGAACGAGCGGGCGCAGCGGTACCGCATAGAGAATTTCGTCACTCCTTCAACCACCAATCAGCACAATGTCACCGACTACTCCCAACGCAGTTTTTCCATACATGCCCCCATCTGGTATTGCCTTAAAACCAAGATGAACTATGCGGGCTTGGAAGTGAAGCCGTCGTACAGCCGCGAAAAGACTCACGACTGGCTCTATCATCCCGACACGCTGCTGCTCGCCTCGCAGATAGACATGCTCACGGCCACCACCGACCCCGGCAACTCCTACGACAGCGAACTGCAGACCTACAAGGCGGGCATCGACCTTCATCTTCGCCGTTTGCAGCATGTGCCAGCCACGAAGATTATGCCTTTTGATGGCAATGTGGAGTTCCTGGACTTGTATCTGCATGTCACGCCTATGCACGAGCGCCTCAGCTACCAGCGCGGGCCGCTCGACACACTGGCCACCCGCAACACCATGCGCTTTGAGCCGCGCTTTGAACTCCATCTGTTCGCCAAGAAAGACCGCCACCGCCCCGGGGTCATCCGCCTCTGTCACACCATCTGCAACGCGCCGCTGGTCAGCCTGCTCAGCATCCGCGACGATGCCAATCCCCTTGTTGTCCGCCTCGGCAATCCCGACCTGAAAGCATACACATCCCAATCTACGCTTGAAGCTGAGTATAAGGACATACGCAGCGCACGGCACAACTTCTATGTCTCTGGCTTTTACGGCTACCTTCATAATAAGGTGTCGGAGGCGGTCAGCTTCAATCCCTCCACGGGTGTCTATACCTATCGCCCAGAGAGCGTGCATGGCAGCTACGACGTCAGGGTGAGAGGTGGCATCTTCTACACGCTTGACAAAAACAAGTACTGGACGGCAGAGGCCAGCCTCGATGCTCTCTTCACCCACTGGCTCGACCACATGATGCTGTCTGGCGATACCGAAAGCCATGTGAATGCAGTAAACAGCCTGACGCAGCACTACAACGCCTACATACAATATAATAAAGGTGCGCTCAACGTCCGCGCCACGGGCGACATTCGCTGGCGACACTCCGAGGGCAAGATGTACGACTTTGAGACGCTGAACGCCACCGACTTCCAGTACGGACTTTCTGCCCGCTACACCCTGCCGCGTCTGAACACCACGCTATCAGCCGACGGCAACATGTACAGCCGTCGCGGCTATGGCAGCAGTGAACTGAACACCAACGAATTCGTGCTAAATGCCTCCGTCAGCCAGCCTTTCCTCAAAGGCAAGCTCATCGCACGCATCGAAGCCTTCGACCTGTTCCACCAGCTGTCATCCACCCAATATACCGTGAATGCCCAGGGCCGCACCGAAACATGGTTCCGCTCCCTGCCGCACTACGTCATGGCGCATCTGATATATCACTGGAATAAGAATCCGAAGAAAAAATAATAAAGTTTATGAAATTCCTTAAACATTTTCCACACTATCAGCAGATTAACGCCTTTGATTGTGGCCCGACTTCACTGCGCATGATAGCCAAGTATTACGGAATAGATTATTCCACAGAGATGCTTCGGAGGCATTGCCACGTTTCTCGCCGTGGTGTCAACATGCTTGGCGTAAGCGAATGTGCCCAATATATCGGCTTTGATACTGTTGGGGTGAAAATGACTTTTGAACAATTGGCAGAGGAAGGCGTATTTCCCTGTATCCTGCATTGGAATCAGAATCATTTCGTTGTATGCTATGGAATTGAAAAAAATGATAATAAATACAAGATTCACATTTCTGATCCTGCCTCACAGCGCCTGACATATACAAGAGAGGAATTTGAGCGATGTTGGATAGGTTCGAATGCTGACAAAGACAGTTATGGTATGGCGCTGATGCTCGAGGCAGGTGATGATTTTGGCAAGATAGAGGACGAATATCGGAAAAAACAGTCGTAGCATGCTGTCTTTTGCCAAGTATTTTACACCCTATCGAAGCATGATAGGTCAATTAGTACTGGCCATGCTCGTAGGCAGTGTAATACAGATGGTCCTACCCTTTCTCTCACAGGCGATGGTCGATCAAGGTATAAACGGACGCAACCTAAATATAATTACATTAATTCTATTTGCTCAACTCGGCTTTTTCATTGCCACATTAAGCATAGACTACATTCGCTCGTGGATTATGCTCCATATGAATTCGCGCATAGACATCCAACTCATAGCCGACTTCCTGATTAAACTTACCGCCATGCCGCTGCAGTTCTTTGACTCTCGCATGACTGGTGATATCCTGCAGCGCATCGGTGACCATGGTCGCATCAAGAACTTCCTTCTCTCCAACAGCATGAGAATTATTTTTTCTCTCATCAATTTTGTAGTATACCTCGCTATTCTTGCCTATTACAACGTGCTTGTGCTTGCAATCTTTGTTATTGGCAATGCACTTTATGTTGTCTGGATTTCTTTTTTTATGCGCTATCGAAGAGAATTGGATATCAAACGTTTCAACCAGTCTGCTATGGAGCAAGGTAAAATGATACAGTTGGTGCAAGGAATGCAAGATATTAAACTCAATAATTGTGAGCGGCAGAAACGTTGGGAATGGGAGCGCATTCAAGTACGGTTGTTTCAAATTGGGCTGAAAGGCTTACGGATAGGGCAAATACAGCAGTCTGGTTCGGTGTTCTTCACACAGACCACTCACATTCTTATTTATTACATAGCCGCCAAGTCTGTCGTGGAGGGTTCGATGACTCTTGGAATGATGATGTCACTCACTTATATAATCGGCCAAGTATCGGCTCCTATCAGCGAGTTTATTGGATTTGCCCAATCATTTCAGGATGCAAAGATAAGTCTTGAACGCCTGAATGAGATACATTCGCAGGATGATGAAGAAACCAATATCGACAAGAAGCTATCCTCCCTGCCTATAGAAAACGACATTGTGATTAAGGACTTGTCCTTCAGCTACACCGGTTCTGAGAGAGAATTGGCTTCAAAGAATATTTCACTCTCCATCCCTGCCCATAAAGTGACGGCCATAGTGGGTGAGAGCGGCTGCGGAAAGACTACCCTTATAAAACTTTTGCAAGGTTTCTATGAGCCAACGCATGGAAGTATAAAGGTCGGTGGCATCATGCTTTCCGACATCAATCCTCACACGTGGAGAGCGGCCACAGGCTCGGTGATGCAAGACAGTTTTATTTTCTCCGATACTATAGCTAATAACATAGCTGTCAATTCAGACGAAACAGATGAAGAACAAATGATGAATGCGGCACACATGGCTCGAATAGACGATTTCGTAGAGTCGCTTCCGATGGGTTACGACACCATTATTGGTATGGAGGGTAAAGGCGTAAGCCAAGGTCAGCGTCAACGCATTTTGATAGCCAGAGCAATTTATAAGAACCCGAAATATATTTTCCTTGATGAAGCAACCAACTCGCTTGATGCTACAAACGAGGCAAAAATCATGGACAATCTGCGTCAGTTCTATGAAGGCCGGACGGTAGTAATCAGTGCCCATCGCCTAAGTACAGTACGCGATGCAGATCAAATAATAGTTATGAATGGGGGCGAGATTGTAGAGCGAGGCAACCATGATTCTCTGCTAAAGAAACGAGGACAATATTATGAATTAGTGAGACACCAAATCAATATTTTAGAAGAATAATTCGATATGGAAAGTAAAAACAGCATAAACCAACATTGTCCTGAGGTGGAAACACTGATGGGTGGCAAGATGCCTTTTGTTACACGCCATGGCATAACACTCGTTGTGATTGTACTCCTAATAGTTTCGGTATTTGTTCTGATATCGGATGTAGTGCCGCATTATTTTTTGAAAGAGGTGACAAGTAATATAATTGAACAAATAAAAATGAAAATCTGAGTATTATAGATAATTTAAATATTCCAATAGATGAAGTATCCTAACATGATTTATCACCCTGTCAAATAGAGAATTATGCGAATGTCCTCAAATAACAATAGGCACATAGTCCTTTTTATGTCTCATTTTGTCTGCGATATGGTAAAGGAACGATATGAAAGACTACGTGCAGAGTTGCCAGAAAACAAATATGATGTGATACTGCTGCTCAACATGGAGAAACATCCAGGAGATTTTGATATTCCAATGGCCGTGTATGGTGTTGAACAACTTAATGAGCTGGATTACAATCCAATTTTCGAGACTGTTTTACCTGGCTGTTGCCACTTCCCCATGATGGCATTTTATAAAGACAATCCAGAGTGCCATAATTATTGGTTTGTGGAGTATGATGTAGAATATACGGGGAGTTGGCAGACTCTGATGCAAGACTGTGATGAAAATCTTTTGGATTATATTGCTGTCCGCTAAAACTCAAAAGAGCATAAATATCCTGCCCGAAGCCTTGTA
>CAVKNU010000327.1:0-39490 GCA_963657465.1 Lachnospiraceae bacterium | reverse complement strand
TAGTGAAAAACGGCGTAAAATCAGCTATGCGAACAGCTGTTTTTAAAAACAAATTAGAACGATTTAAAACAAATCATCCAGACGTTAATTGCAACGACGAAAATTTGCCAAACGTGATAGCACATTATCCAGAATTGGCGAGTTTCGAATCTTGGGAAATTGACGCAATTAATAATTACGTAGATGATATGTTTAAGTAACGTATAAGGTAGCAGGAGTACTATCAAAGTATTCACTGCTACTTCATAGGTAATGTCACCAGTGGCGGTCCAAAGTCCGCATTCAAAAAGACAGATGGCCTATCAGTGAGTTTTTGTATTATATATGTGGATGTTTTTAGTTAACTTTATTATGATTGTCTACATACCTCTGTTGTGAAACACGGGTATGTTTTTAACGAAGAACTTTTAACTTCAATCACAATATATGAGACAATTAAAAACCGATTCACCTACTTTCAATTACAAAAGTAGTTTGATCACGATTGGACACTCTATTCCTAACGGGAATAAAGTAGCACTACCTGTTGTAAATGCCACTATAAGGGCATGCAAACAGTATCTTGCAAACTTAAAACTAATCCCAGCAAACATGTCTAGTGGTATAAGTGTAGAGTATACACTATCACCATTGTACAAATGCACGATACGTTTTAGGTTTTACACACCATGTTCACTGTTGGACATAGACAAGCACGCCGAGAAACTCCAGAAACACTTAACGGCGCTATTAAAGTATTACTCAAACGTAATGAACGCTGACCTGAAACTACAGCTTATGGAGAAAGACTTAACGCTTAATATGACCACAATGAAGAAAACTCTCGGTTTAACCGAATGTGCATTAGACTTAGATCACGTGCATACGGTAAAACTGCAATCAAAAGCTTTTGGTTATAAGTTACTTTAACCTATGGATACTGTTCCATATAAAACAAGCAGACACAAACAAAAACAATTTAAAATTATCAAAATGAAAAATTGGAAAATCCGTTTCATGTCGCTGGTAACAACACTATTGTGTTTGTGGTATATAGCGACATTGGTTTCGTGTGGTAACGTAAGTACCAAAAACGAAGAAGCTATCGAAGATGTTGATTCTTCGACGATATGCACAAGCATGCTAACAGACGTCATGTACTCAAGTGTAACCGACTTTCAAGTTGAACAAGCCAAGTTACAATCTACTGAAGCAATCAAGAGAATATTTCTCGAGATGTCGCCACAGATGATTGAACGTGTATCTAAAGTGGTGCTAAGCAAAAATGCTACGGCTACTATAGAAGACTTGGTGACAGAATACAGGCTAAACTACGACATTTATTCTAGACAAATAGATAAAGGCGAAACTCCGCCCAAGAAAGATGTTGTAGAACCTGATACACAACCAGATACGTCAAACTTAAAACCGGATAAACATGAAGAGACAAGTATTGTTGGTACACTACTACGGCGATAAGGAGATTACAGACCTTGTCGTCGCAAAACTGGGGGCCATTATGGCCGCTAACATGGATAACAACTTCAGAATAGTTCTATACAATGAACAAGACGTCGCAAAGATGTTAATTACTGATGTTGTCGAGAAACCTATTGTTACAACTTCAACAATCCCAGAGGGGTTACAGAAGGCTGTAGATTACATCCAAGGTCGTGTAGGCATTCCTGAAAACACAAACAGCAAAACTGGCGAAAGTATATACGTCGAAAAGCTGTATCGTAAGTTCGTGGAATTGCTAGACCAAAACTGCAGCAAGGTAAGCAAGCAGTTGTACAGAAACGCGTTGGAAAACGTATTAAAGTACACAAAAACCAACGACAAGCGGCTAACAGCTTATTTACGCGACAGAGGTTTCACTAAACGAATTGTAGAAACGTTTGCCATTCAGTACGATTCACTAAATTCTTTTATGTAGTATGTGTAGAACAAGACGCGACAAACCCTGTGAAAAACAACAATATCAGGAAAAAGTCGAAGCGAAACGCGATCATGGACGCCATAAACACATGGATCCATACAAACGTGAAAGTAAACATAAACTAATGTACGAAGAATATGAGTAAATGGTATCGTGTGACTACTACACACAACAATGGCAACACTACCGAAACATTCGATCATTACTACCCAAACATGTTACAAGCAAAAGCAGCAAGGGAGACAATGATTCGGATGAATGGCTGTAAGAAGAGTATTAAGTCTCAAGAGTGGAATAACCGCTTGATAAAAAACAAACAAAACAAGATTTCGTACAACATATACGATTTCAAAAACAACGAGACTAAGAATATTACGATTACCGTCGGAAACATATCGATTGGCCCGATAACAGAAATCGAAGCCAACTTTATAAAATAACCAATTTATCAACCACAAAAAATTATCAAAATTATGGCAAAAGATCAGAAAACAACAGCACCTGTAACAGAGAACACAGTAGAAGCAAAAATCGCAGAGTTGAACTCAACATCAAGAGGCTTGGCTTTAGCTAAGGAGAAGATTCAGAAGAACGAGGATCAGGCAGCAGCAGAAGACGCGATGGCTGTACTCGGTATATCTAACTACGTTAATCTGAAGACATTGGCTTATGTGCGCCGGAAGCGTAAGGAGGCTGACCTTATGAAGAGCTTCTTGATGAAGACAAAGTCGCTGCTCGAGATTGCTACCAGAGAAGAAGGTGACAAGAAGGAGCACGATCAGGCTTTTTACGACGAGCTTGCTGCTAAGTTCAAAGACAAGGACATGACCAAGCGCGATTATCGCGAAGAGTTTGCGAAGATCAACACAACACTTAAGGACGACCTGTACAAGGTGCGTAATGAGTGTGACAACGCTGTTGCCGACCTCCGTCGCGTTCTTGAGAACCACGGAGTGTGGAATTTCAATTTTCAGTTGGAGTACTAATTTCCAAGACAAGTATCTTAGTATCACGTCATAGATGTGGGCAGACCGGGACAAGTATCTTAGTGGATAGACAGGCGGTCGTAGATCTATTGATGAATTAACATCAGCTACAGTATCTTAGTATCAGTAGTGGGAAGAAGCACTGAAAGTACGGTGTTAAAACTATACTGCATTAGGTCAAATTTACGCATCTGAGCCATGTGCCGTACGAGAAGTAACCTCGAGAATGAAGAGAAAATCAAACAATGCGTATATCAAAAATGTTCTTAAGCCTCCATGAGTGCTATATGCCATATGGACAAGGTTTAAAATAAAAAAAGCTGTTTAGAAGTATTTTGATGTGTGGAAACTACTGAGTGGAGTAGCTAACCACAACAGTCTCAAACGCAGAAGCACAACAGAATGCTCCTAAACAGTTTTAAATCGAATCTATTATTTTGGCCAATAGTAGATTCCCGATGGATCGTTTGAGTATGAGATAATTTAGTAAGACCGGGGTTCGACTCCCCGCACGTCCACAACAACATTTTATACGGGCGTGAGTGGCTTTTGATTGCTAAAGGAAGTAAATACGAGATTCGTTACAAAAATAAATCAGAACAATAGCAATATTGTAGACTACACTCGCGTAGCGTGAGCAATGTCTTGAGCTAAGTACAGCAATAACAACAAGTGCCGACCTGACATGTCGTTAAACTGTCAATAAGAGAGGGTGTAGAAAATAAATAACGTCTTTAGGTTTCGGGTAAATGCTACTACCGTTCAATTGGAACCCTCTCACAATATTAACGTTTTAACATATCAAATGGCAAAAACTAATGGTTATCGAGCTGCGATACGAGACAGACTTCGTCAGTTCGGAATAATTTGTGAAGTTTTGCGGAAATACAAACGTTTAACAGAGTTTCAAGACCTACTTTATGAGCATTGGATACGTATATACAGTTCTGATACTGAAAAGTCCAAGGTTTTGAAAATACTGTTCCGTCGAGGGGAATCTACGACAGAAGCAGACGTATTCACACGATTGGTACCTTGGCACGCTCTAACAGCAGAGCAAACACGTGACTATGAACGTATTGGCGGATGGATTAAAAATCGAGAATATGAATATTGTTAAACAACTTATGTATCCCGAACAACCTGGGATATATCTTGCGCAAAACAGAAAACTAGTGTGTGTTGTACGATTCACTGGGTGGTATCCAAACATCGAACCATCGAGCGGAATCATACTAAACAATCTAATCGGAACAAGCATCAACGAAAACGATGACGTGTTTACGGCAAAACAGCTGTGTAAAAAAGATCTGGTAGCAGATGCCGATCTTTTAAACAGTATTGCGTACGATCGAGGAGATTGGAGGTTCTCAGTACTACCTGTCAACTTTAACGAGTATGACGTGTGGGAAAAACGCTATTGTGACGAAATCATGTTACCTGATTACAAGGTTGAAGAATTGTATTCAGAGTACTTGAGGATGTTACAATCAGGTATCTCTTGGCAAAAAATGGCGAGTGTTATAAAGATTAAATGTAATTGCAGTACAGAAAATGCGCTTAGTCTCATCAACAAATTCGACCAACGGATGCACTCAAGGCAATTCTGATATCTTACTGAAAACACCGTTATTGGAGTACATAAACCCTTACTTGATGAAATGGCAAAAGTATCGATTCTTGAATAGGGTACAAGACCAAGATAGAAACATGATAGTGAACAACTGTCAACTACATATGTCTTGGCTTACTATGTATTTTAATCGCGATTTACGTGAACTAAACACCTGGATAAACAAAAACATCGTTTTGTGTTTAGGTGACGTTTGTGAAAAAACGGTTGACGTAAGATTAAGAATTGCCACGAGCATGCTAAACAAATGCTACAGTATAGACGATGACACCAAACGTATGGTACATACGTACATGGTAGAACGTCTAAGACGTGAGTTCTACTCGGTTGTTAATGAACAACTACCCTTCTAGCGAGTAAGTCATTGATTTGACTTATTCGTACCAATGCGAAATCCATCGCAAACAGCAGTGACAGCTTGATAAACGGATCTAAAAATATGCGATATGGGAAAATCTGAAAAACAACCTCGAATTACAGAGAACGAGATTGCCCTTATCAAAAGTGCTCAGAGTGGAAATGAAAAAGCTTTTAATAAACTCTTCTATATGTATAAAGGGTTTGTAGAAGCTTTGCTTACGGACTATCTAAAAGATAGAGACGAAGCTAGGGACATTGCAAACGTAGTGTTCCTCAAAGTACACGATAAACTCTCGATGTTCGTAGACTACGACTCCTTCGGAGGATGGCTACGAGTATTGACCAGAAATACCGCTATAGATTATCTTAGAACCATTAAAGAAAAACAACAATACGTCGACCCAACGAGTTATAAACTTGATAGTGGTGTACAAAATCATGAAGAATTTGACCTGATCAATCAAATGACTCTTGATTTAATTTTGTCAAAACTTGATAAAATGACGCCAATCAAGAAAAAGGTCTTACGGATGTTTTATGGGGAAGGATATACTATAAGCGATATCTCTAAATGTATCGGGATGCCTAAAGGTTCGATCAAATCGATACTTTTTAGATTCCGACAACAAGTGTTTAAACAGTTTAAGTTAAAGTAATGCTTACTCACATACTTTTGTTAGTCGCTGCAGTATCTGCATGCACTATCATCGCGAAGTTAGAGAAGTCCAATAGGCTTTTCTGGATGTTACTAGTAAGCATGTTAGTTGGGTACACTGCATCGGGGATTTTGTCATATGTACAAAACCATGACGATCGTACACAGTGTTGTATAAGTGTTGACAACTCCACACAGACGCCTACGTGCTCGTTCCAAGCTATGCTTGCAGAGGGCGATGGCACATTCATTGAGATAAAATCTGTGGGTCAGAGAAATGCTACTTATATCAATACCTTGTATGATAAGAAAATCCCCGTAGCCGCCCATCCGACGGACATGCAAAACCTGCCGTTTATTTATGACACAAGTTGACTGACTTAACATAAACAAGCGTTAAGTTCCTTATTTAATTAGATTACAAACAACCTCAAATTATCAAAATTATGAGCAAGAAAAATAAAGGTGGCGTAAAGTCACAGACAACAAAACAGGCACCCGCTACTAAGCCGGTAGCCACTGAAGTTGAGAACAAACCCGTAGAGAACAAGCCGGTTAAGGAGTCAAAGAAGACATCTACCAAACCCGCTGTTCCTGACCCAGCTACATCTGAGCAGGCTGCGACTACAGACACTAACGTAGTCGTAATGAAGCCACAAGAGAATACACCAACGTCTACGTTCCTCAAGTCTATACTTGAAGAGTCCAAGAAGTCTGAGGGATTGTCTCCAGACGGCACTGTAACGTTGGCAAACCTCATACAGAAACGTTACGTTGACAACAAAGCTGAGACTGTGGAGAAGTTTGGACAGCCGTTTCTTGATGGTATGAATACCGTCGCAGACGCGCTTATTGTAACAACCGTTATCCAGCAGGTTGTGTCTACGAACACGCCGTTTGCACTCCTCATCAAGAATTCCGCATATCCGCAGATTCAGAGTCTTGCAAAGACGTTTGACATCGAACTTCCTCCGATTGACAAACTGGCACTTCCGCAGATTGCCGGGAAGAAAGATGGTACTCAGCTGGAGCTTGAGTTCAAGCCCGACATGATCCCGGAGGATACTAGGAAACGAGTGTTGACAGAAGCTGCAAAAGCTACCGAAACTGCTCCAGAACTGGATCCGAAGAAGTTCAAAGACGTCGATGACGTACGTGCTGCTATAACATACTTACTCTCCAGGCGCGATGACGCCAAGAATGGTATAGCAAAGAACCTGCTGTCTGCAATCAAACTGGTTAAGGATTACCGCTACCATGAGATTGAAGGCGATGCTGAAGCAGAAGCAAAGAAGAAGGCTCTTGATGCACGTACAATCGGTGATTGGATGACCGATATGGCCACGTTTTCAGAACCAACGCTTATTTACGAAACGCTTGGATTTGCGATGGTTAAGACTATCGTTAATGAAAAGTGTCCTGTTGGAGCGTTCCTCGATGCCAGACACATATTCACCAACAAAGGTGAGTGTGCATTTACCGACAGCGAAATTGCAATTATTGTTAAGTTGCTGGTAAGCTGGTACTGTACGTACAGTATTGCTAAGAATAACACGATTCTCAGCAAGAAGAAGATCACCGATGCAGCTAAGAATGCTGCTAAGCACGAGATCGAACGTTGTGAAGTCGCTTTGCATTATACAACCAACTTTGACAACGAAATCATCGAGTCTGTCGCAGATGTGTTCGGTGCCGAATCGACATCTGTAGCCAAGAAACTGTATTACTTCACAAGAGTACAGTATTACGGTAAGCAGATTTCGGGTACGAAAGACCCTGAAAGCGAGTTCGAGAACCTGTTGTACAACGTATGCCAGCGTGTAGGCCTCATAGCAAACCTGTTCAAGTCTCCGGCAGAATTCAATGATAAGTATGCTGAATCCAACATTCAGGATCTTATCAAAAGCCAGCCGAAGGATGCCAAGCAGCCTGAGGGCAAAGGAGAGTCTGAGCCGGAAGCTGACGGTGCTACAACTGCAACTGAGGAGGGCGAAGGAAAAAAATAAACGCGACCTTCTTAGCTGCCAGAAGTTTAACAAGTCGCATTTTAAAGGCAGTTCTGGCTGTCCTGGGGCACATCTCAAAGTTTGTAACGATTGTCCTAGGCGTAGAAAGAATACCTAATAATGTGCGTTAAAATCATTATCAAAATGAGAAAGTTAAGTACAACAATCAGTTGCTTGGCCTTGTTGCTCTTTGGTTGGGTAATAGGCCATAAAGACGACACCGTTGTGTCAGCTGCACCACCAGGCTACTATCAGTCTGGTGTTAAACCTGTGGACCTTCAATTAGACTTCTACAAAGGAGTTGTTGAAAGTCTTACAAAACGCTTAGAGAGCGGTAGAGATACCGTCCAGGTTACTAAAACCGTGACAAAAAAGGTTCCAACACCTGTTTATGTCTACAAGAGAGACACGTTGTATGTGCCGCTTGTATTCATAGCGAAGTTGGCGGTTCGTGAAGAGAAATCCGTTAACGATAATCACTCTACTGGTGGCGATACTATCGCTGTGTCCAAGGAGGATACGGTGAATGTAAGAGAATCGATTTAGAATCTTCAAATACATTCTGCGTATCTGGCAAACCAGTTTAGTCTAATATGGCAAGTCTCATTAGCTTGCTGGACGAAATATACTTGGTCCGAGAATATGTTAGCTCTCTCAAAGAGTGAGAAACTCAAAAGGTAGGACGAAATGCACATTGTGTGAAAAGTAATGTGTAAGAGGATAGAGCGTTGTATCAAATCCTTCTGCTCATGAGAACCGTTTTGGCGATGAGGTAAACAGTAAAAACGCATAAGACTCAAGAAGAGCAAAATGAACCGTATCGGAATCTTACATTGAGGGTACATAAATGTAAGCGAACGAAACACGAGTCGCAAATCACAAAAGATGCCAACCATGTGATATGTACACTTTGACTTATCCAGTGTTCCTGGCCTCCAAAGCCAGTAGGAAGGGAGAAAATACCTAAAGATACAGATAAAGAAGAGAGACTGTAAGACTCTACTTACAGCTATGTCGTAAACATAGTATTTAACCAAAGTCCTTGTCGTTAGATTCGGCACAACTCAGTAGAATGGGTGACAGTGATTGGGTAATGGGTATATTGAAAATCTTGCTCACTGTATTACTAAGTGACCGCCAGCCTTTTGGTCGTTTCAAGCGGTATATAAAAGTAAAATGACAAATACCGTAGTGGAGACGGTATGTTGGGAAAGACCCACCTGCGAAGAAAGCCGCAGTATAAGCTACCTTTACAGTATGTATGCTGAACATTAGTCACTCAGACATGCAACGTTAAGCTAAAAGCGCACCGATGACTACGAGACAGTCGATAAGGCGAGTATCGCTTGCTCGAAAATAAAGCGAACGTCTAATGCATTCGAAGCATGTTATTCCAAACATGTGGACCTGCTTAGGTCTCTATTTTAACGAAACTAAACAAAGTACAACCTATAATACGTATATCAATATCATTAACGCATTAAACTAAGTCGGATAATGTGCGATATACTTGTAGGCAACGTATGGGAAACAAAAGGGAACGTTTTAGGAGGTAGGTTAGAAATTCCTACGAATAAAAAACACATTGTCAACATGTTTAACAAAATTGTATAACAGTTCGATTTCTGTATATTCTAACGCTTGTTGTAGAAGTGAAATATACGGTAAACCAGAGATTATACGAGTGCCAACCGTTATTGTCAAAAGGTCGAAGAAGGTAAAGCATACACTGCAAATGTATGTGTAACGGAGATGCAGACTTACCAAAAACTTACAATGTACACATACTGTCTATATGTGTATAAGATGAGGCTTAGTACCGTGCAAAGACAAGGAAAAGCGTAATCTAATGCGGAACACGAGTGGTAATCGTATCGAATAAAGCAAGTTGGTAACTGGTTAGAATCCAGAATATTCGTGCACTATAAACAAAAAAGTCCTCGAAAAGGCTACTGTGGGTGTTTTGAAAAATTAAACAGCAGTACATACTCAGCAAAGAGTCTAACAGCCGTAGAATCTGAGATACCCCCTGAAGGCTAGATTGTTCGATAATGAAACGTACTCCTTACGTATAAACAGGAAAAGGTTATTGATTGTTCTGCCTGAGTAATACTCAAAAGAACTGGGGATGCCATCCTAATCAGTATCGCAAGACTGTACAAATGGCGAAGACTTATTGGTAAATTGGATATGCTCAGCACTGGAACCCTCCACGATGCTTGGACACATTAGAGCCTTTGACGGTATATTCAATTATATTTGTTGAAAATTACAAACAAACTTTACAGTAGACAGTACATGAAGTACAATACCAACGTTAAGGTTCAACACTTTATGATTATTTGTATGTAGTAATAGGGAGACGAACAAAGTAGTTGATGAACGTCCCAAAAGCGGACCGCTTAGGGTATACATGCAAATAATTACAAAAGTCACATCTCATTAGCACTGTTAACTAACGTGTGTATAACAACACGTCGTTGTAAAGAACAAACTTAAATAATAAATAACATTAATAACTTTTCGTGGTGAATCAATCACGAAATCAAAAAGGAAAAGTTTTATGAAAGAAATTAATATCAATCTCAACTTGCAGAACAACTCTCGCAAGGTAGTCGCTGCATATGGCCCAATGTTTGGCAAGCAGCTTCACACAGTACGTCGTGTAAACATCGATAACAAGTATAACGAGAAGAAGGCAGATTTCCCTGACTCAGGGGTTCTTGTACCGATTGTACCGATTACACGATACAAGATTGTTCATGTGGACATACTCTCGATGGAAGTCGCACGTGATGTAGACGGAGTCCTGAGTATTATCCTGAACCGTGGTCTGAAGGATTCTACTGGTGCATCGATTGAGTTGGTTCGCCCGCTCAAGATGCCCGAGTTTGACGTAGATCCTACTATCGATAACATTAAGCGCGCGATTGACACAGCCAGCAGCGTTGGTGAGCCGGTTTATTTTACCAATTTGCCCAAGCTTACCGACGCAGTGAATCAGATGAACAAGACTAACCTCACAAGGGTTAACCAGTTCATTGAAGAACTTAAGGGACAGTCTAACTGTCTCAACGACACCATCGTTAAGGATAGTCGCTACGTGTCTGAGTACAAGAAGGCACTTGGTGAGACCGATGAAGTCGAGGCAACCGTTCACATAACCACAGCAGTTGAGTAACATGATTAAGCGTCTAACTCATGCAGACGCATTGATCATTCAATATCTACTGGAAGACCCTACGATAAAGGGGATTCTGGTAGATGAAAACAACAAAGAAGTATACAGCCGGATTGACATCGAAGAAGATGGTTCCATTGTACTGGGGAAGACCTCCTTTAAGTGGTGGAATCGTTTCTTGGGTGACGAGAAGACTATTTCTTTCAATGAGTTTGCTATAAAAGCTGCGAACGCCATTAGCGGACAGAAGAACAACACCAACGAAAAAGTTTTTGCTGGTCTTCTGGAAGTTATTGGTTCACGTGGTATTAAAAACGAAGATTATTCTTACGTTATAGATCAACTTCTGATCGCAACCAAATTTGGCATGGATGGACCTTTAAAGTGTCGCTGTATTAATCTAGATAGCGGAGACCCCGTGGATAATCGACGATCGTTACGGCAGCAAATAGAGGACGGAGATGTCAAAGTACATATTCGCGGAAAGAGTGATCAAATACCACTGAAGTTCAAAGTAAACAATTTTGGTGATGACATTACAATAAACGCAAGAATGGTAATTGAAGAGCCAGGGTTTAGCGAAGTGAACGATTGAGACCCAATCAACCATAGTTCGTGAGAATCGATCTCCGATGTTATCATAGCGTACAACAATATACCACAACAGTTAGTATATTTAATGTGGTTAAAAAGATAAATACACAATTATCCATAATAACAAAAGTAATGGAATGTATTCAAAACAGTAAAGACCTTGCTGAAAATGAGAATACGTTCCATTTTACAACAAACGGAGCGATAAATGCGCAGAGACCCTGCAATCGGTAACCAGTCCGGAAGAGTTGGATTCTCTTCTATCGCACAATGTAGGTAGATGTTTGAACTCATATTAGGTAACATAGTAGAAACTAAAATTATCAGAATATGAATAAATCAATTATATTGAACAGTACAAACATCATTAACACACGTGACAACCTCAGTAAGACAATTTCGTCATATTGGAAGACCATTGAGTCTACTAACCTTATGTCGAAGAAGGCAGTGAAAGAGGGTTATCGAAAGTATGACCTTAAGGCACTGTATAACACAATTACTCAGATGGCTATGAATCGTGTGAAAGCTAAGCTTTTGATAAACGCTATTAATAGTGGTATTAAGAAGTTTGACTTTACCAACATAAAGAACGATCATTATTATCGTATATATATGTTGAATGAGCTCAACGAACAGAAGACACATATCACGATTGTGAAGACTAAGCACACCATAAACCCCGCAACAAAAGCTAAGGCTGGTAAGACTGGGACTGGTAAGGACGAAGTATTCACAGACGCTAAGTGTGCTCAGCTTATCGCAGACTTGGATATCAAGATACAGGCACTTAAGGCCGATATCGAGAATTATAACAAGAATGCGACGATAGAGATTGACAGTGACGATGATCTCGCGAAGCAGTTCGTTGCGTAATAATATAAAGGAGTGTACTGGATGTTACTAATGGCGTTCGATTCGCCTAACACTACAAATAAAGCGTTTTAAGCGTGTTTTAGCTACAAGCTGGATAAACTATACACACAACGATAGAAAACGCGTCAGAGAGGCTGTAAATAGCCTTAAATCAAATGTTCAACATAAAAGCATAATCAATATGAAGAGTATAAACACCATAATCAAATATATATCATACAACGGAAGTAAGAAACAGTTTCAGAATGCCGCATGTCGGCGTGCGAACAACGGAAAGCCAAATTTGGGTAAGCTTTTGACGGTATCGTCCATTGAAGAATGGCAACCCACAGAAGCAGACAAACAAGCTATTCGCGCCGGTTTGAAGACACTTGAAGAGTGTGACAAGCCAATATACGCCGCTGGAGGACGTGTACGTAGAATATACGAAAACACACACCAAATACCAGTAGCAAGTAAAGAACTGCGTGAACAGGTAGCAAAGAATTACGAAAATCGTAAGCAGCACAAGATGCCTAAAAACTGGACACCGAAGTTCGAAGACAAGAAACCGTGGACTAAAGTTGATGCGTTACACGGCCTAGCTGTGTATCGGTTGAGCAAATGGGATGCTTTACACCCAGCGCCAGTCACAGAAGACGAAAGCGATATCCTTACGCACAAAAAACGTAGAGCAGATGCGTTTTCAAAGATCGTAACACGTATATTAAACGATACTAAACCCAAAGTGGTGTATCGAGTGTTAATATACGGCAATAAGAATTATTCACTTGACGAAACTGAAACGTACTACTTTGATACGTTTACAAAATATGAAACAGCCTTACGTGCGTTCATAGACAATACGTTACGCGTCAAGAAAGAACACTCAGATTACACACGTGCAGAACTTACCGGATTCGGAAAGAAGTACGAGAAGGGATTTAAAGTATTTGAGTATGACCAACGTGGACATATGGCAGATATTCTGTACGCACACAAACATCAGATAGACACGTCTTGGTATTCTCGAATGAGTACGTGTAACACAATTGAGACAAAACGGAGAAATACAATCCCGTTAAGAAAAACAGTTGCGTTAGCAGCATAACAAATGTGTCGTCGCCGAATTTAGCCAAAGTTAGTGATAACTGTACGTCTCTGCCATTTCTTATAGGCGACGGCACACATACCTCAATGATGTAATTGGTAGCCATAACAGATTTAAGCTCTGTTGGTCATAGACCGTGTGGGTTCGAGTCCCACTTGAGGTACTTGTGAAACGGGAAGCTCTACAAAGTCGACGTGAGGAGCAACGTAACACCTTGGTTTTATGACGAGAAAGTCAAATGTAAATTTAGCCCAAGTTCTAAGCGTAACTTAGATGAGCAACCAACAGCTTGTGGGTAGTGTTGGTGGGGTATAAGGTGATAACAAAGGCCTACATCCTGTTCGAGTCAGGAATACCAACAACAAAGTAGTTTATAATCTAAAGAGTCTTGAGCCATGATTATTAAAAACAAAATCGCGTATGTTTACGATATAGAAGTATTTCCAAACTGTTTTCATATGACTGCGTTAAACACAGAAACAAATGAATACGCCATGTTTGAGATATCTACACGTAAACAACAAATAGAAGAACTGTGCTGTTATTTTATGACAAAGGACGCTATGTTTGTAGGATATAATAATCATCATTATGACGATTTAATTATAAATTACATCATGGAATATCAAGATACGTTGGAACACATGTATTATCTTGATGTTTGTAAGTCTTTGTTTAACATGTCGCAGACAATAGTTCAATCTCAAGATGACGAAAAAACTCGTTTGAAGTTGAACCATTGGAAGTATCTACAATTATTCGATTCTATGGATTTACTCTCTATGCTATTCTCCAAAAAGCTTAGAGTTGGTCTAAAGTCTATGCAAATAACCATGCAGTACGACAACGTGCAAGAATACGATGGTGATTTTGAGTCAGACATATTAGAAAAAGACATAGACCGAATGATTGAATACAATATAAACGACGTAAATTCTACATTGGAGTTGCTCAACCGATGTCAAGGGGATATAGAGTTACGTTTGTGGATTGAGCAAGAGTATGGGATAAACGCTTTGAGTATGGACAGTGTCAAGTTTGGAGAGAGGATATTGGCCAACGAGTACTGCAAAAGGACGGGAACGTCTTGGTACAGATTAAAACAAATGCGTTCACCGATGGATTACATACCATTGAAAGATGTGATATTTCCATTCATTTCATACAGCAACCCGACATTGCAAAACGTTCTAGAAGATATGAAAAAACAAGTAGTGTCTTCGTTAGAACGAAAAAGCTACGATAAGCAGTTTGTGCTATCGAGAGTACATTATTCTGTTGGTGTAGGTGGTATCCACAGTATACACACACCAGAAATATTTGTACCTAAATGCGACGAATATATAGGGCACGCAGATGTGACAAGTATGTACCCTAGCTTGTTGATACAATACAAGCTTACGCCAAGGCATTTGGGAGACGAATTTTGTGACATTTACTCTAAGTTTTACAAGGAGCGAGTAGAAGCAAAACATAGCGGGCAGAAGATGAAGAACTTAGCGTTAAAACTAACTCTCAATTCTGTAACAGGTAAAATGCAAGAACCTACAAGTTGGATGTACGACCCATTCAATGTCTTTCGGATACGTATAAACGGTCAGTTGATATTGTTGATGTTAGTAGACCGTCTGTTAAAATTAAACTGTAAGATAGTGCAGGTTAATACAGATGGTGTTATGTACATTTGTAAAAAGGAGTCTCGTGAAGCTGTCCAAGAAGCTATTCACGATGTCGAACAACTAAGTAAACTAGGTTTCGAGACAGGATGCTATGAAGCGTTCTATCAGTACGCAGGAAACGATTATTTCGGGATACTCGAAGGTTATGGACTATCACATGACCCAAAACTGATAGAAAAGAAAGGTATGTTTATTACGGAAGTAAAGTTGGGAAAAGGTCTCGCACCGACCATAATACCAACCGCCGTAATAAACTACTTTGTAAACAAGGTACCTGTAAAAGATACCATCAGAAATTGTACTGACATAAGAAAGTTCTTGATGAGTCAAAGAGTCTCAAAAGAATTTAAAGTCGAATATAACGGTAAACAAATAAACCGTATTAATCGATTTTATGCCAGTACAAACGGTGCATACCTCTTCAAATACAAAGAGGATAAATTCGGAAACAAGAGTTATGGAAACATGCTCACGAAGTCCGGAGTAACAATCTTAAACAAATTTGACAATAAGCCAATAAATGAGCGTAAAATCAATTACAGATATTACGAATCGGAGGCCACTAAGATAGTCAAAGCATTGCAGACAGTTCAACTAGAGCTGTTTGATTGATCATTCGTTAACCTTTGAGTATAAGATATGATTGTAGAAATAAATACGGCGTTATTAGATGCCGTTGAAAACATTAATTCAAATCAATTAATATTCCTAGGTTTAGTATTGGGACAAAATCAAAAGCGTAATCAAGATGTTCGCCGTTTAGTCAGCCTTTCCAGTGACAACGACATACTAAACCTATTGTCTCAAGATTTAATTCGGTCGATAGAGAGACCCGATGGTATTCTTTATATTCCTACAAATAAGTTGCTTGATCTTGTTAAACCAAAACAAGAATATTTTGATAGGTTTTATGAAGAATTTCCAGTATATGTACAGCGTAAAGATGGTGTAAAATCATATTTACGAACAAACGTAAACAAATGTCGTAACATGTTTAATCAGATTGTTGGGAACAGTGAAGCTATGGCTGAGCATCTCATTGATTGTCTTAAGTTCGAAAAGAACAAAAAGATGACTACTGGTACAATGTGTTACATGAAGACTATGTGGCGTTGGTTAGTTGAACATATATGGGAAGAATCTGAGCAAGAAATGCAGGACGATAAAACTAAGGAGGAAAAGCCAGTCGCTTATGGCAACGAACTCATCTAACCTTAGTTTTAGACCAATCTCAAAGGTTTGTAACGAGGCTATTGAGTATATAAAAGGCCGCAAGACCCACGATGTAGTTTCATTAAAAACCCGGTGGATGAAATTCAATAATGTATGTATGGGCGGAATAGAGCCGAACACTATATATACTATTGCCGGTATTTCGGGAGCGGGAAAATCAGCATTTGCTAATCTTCTCAGCAGCGACATTATTGATTTGAATAAAAACCAGGAAATTATCGTCCTGGTATTTTCATTAGAAATGGTTGGTTTTAGGCAAGTTGGAAGAATGTTATCAAATAAGCTCAAGATAACAACTTCTACCTTGTATAGCTCTACGGAGAGCCTAGATGACAGTACTCTGAAAAAAGTCATCGATGTCACTAACCAACTGAAGGAGTATCCTATCTACTTTGTAGATAACCCAGGAACCCCTCAGCAAATAGAACAAACCATTCTGGCTTTTTACCAAGACAAAGTGAAAAACACGAACAAACACTTTGTTATATTTTACGATCATTCGCTACTTACTAAACGTATAGGTAGTGTACTTGAGACGATTCAAGAGCTCGAAAATGTTTTTATTTCGGTTAAGAAATTACCAAATACAAGCATAGTTCAGCTATCACAAATGAACCGTGAGATAGAAAAGCCAGAACGAATTAACAACATGATGTCGCATTATCCTATGAGAAGCGACTTATCTTCATCAGACGCAATGTTTCAAGCAAGTGATTATGTGTTCGTCATTCATAGACCAGAACTTCTACAAATTGAAGAATATGGTCCGATGCATCTACCTACACACAATAAGATTTACTTGCATCTGTTGAAAAACAGAGACGCTGGTAAACCATGCATACTTGAGTTTGAAAACGACCTTGCGCATAATAACTTCATTGAATGTTGATGAAGGTATAAAAGAAAGGCTGAAATTATGAAGATTTACACATTTAAGAGTACGAACAACACTAAGAATACAGCAGAGAAGAGTCTTAACGATATGTTGGCAGAGAAGATACTGGAGTTTGCTCCTTATCTGAAGAAGAAGCCCGCAAAGAAGACTATAGACATCGATATCACCATTCCTAAGAAGAAGCTCAATGAGGCTAATTCTATAAACGGAATAAAGATAAACGATTTCATCGATGCTTGTGCATTCTTGAGTAACTATAAAACAAGTTATGCTTACGATTCCGGTAAGGACGAGTATGACTTTGAGCTTAGCGACGGTACTCCCGTTCGTATATTCGATGATGAGATTCAGATTGGTTATACGCTGATTCCTATGGATTGGCTGATAGACCCGGAGCTGTATATTTCTACATTTACTCCGAAAAAGAAGAAGATGATTATCGATATTGCTGTTAAGTTGGCAGCATAAATACAACTAAACATTTAATAACCATCAAAGACGTATAACGCATGAATGAAGGTTTATTATTACCTACTTCACCTATTCCAGCAGTATCGACAAACCCTAAGTTTTTGATTGTTTATGGTCGGCCGAAATCTGGTAAGACTTCAGCGTTAGCACAGTTGTCAAATAATCTGATAATCGACCTCGAAGGTGGTTCTCAGTTTATTGACGCAATGGCTGTGCAAGCTCGTAATGTCAACGATTTGGGGAATATTGCTCAAGCCATAAGAGCTAAGAATAGTGAAGCAGGACATAATTTCTACACACACATTACTATTGACAACGCTACCCGATTGGAAGAGATGTGTTTGAGTTACGCAAAGCAACTCTACATGTTAACACCAATGGGAAAAAGTTACAAGGGTGATGATGTCAGGACTCTTCCGAATGGTTCAGGATACATGTATCTACGAACAGCTGTTAGGAAAGTTTTAGACATGTTTAAAGACCTTTGTGATGAATTCATCCTGGTAGGTCACGTAAAAGATGTTCAGATTGAACAAAATGGCGAAGAGCTTAGCGAAATGGCTCTTGACCTAGTGGGAAAACTTAGTTCTATCGTATGCGGAGAAGCAGATGCTGTTGGTTATGTTTACCGAAAGGGAAACGAAACACACATTAGTTTCAAAGGCGGCGATGGAACTATAAAAGAAGCTAGGGCACCACACTTACGTGGCAAAGATATTGTAGTTGCTACAGGCAATGAAGATGGAAGTATAACAACATATTGGGATAAAATTTACAAGTAATGGAAACATATAACATACAGGAAATAATAGATTGGTTAACGAGTGAGTCAGCAAACTTCGCAGATGATAATTACATTCAGAGACGGTATTTGGACGCAGCTTTGAGTTTGAAAAAACTTAATTACACACTGGAGCGAATGTCGTTGAGAAACGTAAATGTATCTGAGGTATCTTCAGATAATGTGCAGAGTGTTGCAGAGGATAATAGTTCTGATGTAATTGACAACGGCCCCACACCAGAAGCTACTGTAGTAGAAGATGTTGAGGCAGCTAATGTTGAAACAACAGAAACGCCTGATGTTGACGGACTTGCAGACTAATTTTATTGTCGTAGTTATAAAAAGGTAGAGATTATGTATAACACAAAAGCAGCAACTATAAACAACGATGAGTTTACTTCCTCATACATGCCTGTAGGCATTAATGAGAACGTAACATTGAAAGATGTTACTGTGGAGAAGACTCAGAATGGACGCGATTTCTTACGAGTTACATTTGAGAACGAAGAAGGACAGACTGTAGAAATGTCAGAGTGGAAGAACGAGAAGACTATGTGGGTGAAAACCGACGAGGAGCTCCAACGCCGCGATAACATTCAGTTTGGACGTATACTACAGCTGATAAATTGTTTCTTTGAGACAACACCAGAGGTAGAATTGAACTCTTTTGTCGATATGATTAATTGGGTTAAGGACACACTTACTCCGTTAATTCCGACAAAGAAAAAGCTTCGTTTGAAGTGTGTTTACGATAAAAACGGTTACACCAAAGTATCTCAGAACGGTATCTACGTAGAACCGATGAGTACAAAGGAGACGCAGATTAAGTTGTTTAAGCGCGATTTGCTTGAACGACCAGTAAAAGCAGACGTCGAAACGTCAGCTGACCCGCTTGCATCTACAACGGATAGCACTCCGGATACTGCAACTCCTAACGGATTGCCGTTTTAACGTTTGTTGTTTTAGTTAAAAAACAACTGGTGGATCAGTCCAGTTATGCTTAAGCCCGGTAGCTCATGGAAGAGCACGACACTGATAAAGTCGAGGTGAAGGACCGTAACCTTCCCGGGCTTCGCTTGGTTGCCATACATGGCAAGTCCGTGTATTAGTCACTTCGGGTGAGATATACCGAAGGTTAAGCCTCCGAAAGGGGGCTTTATTGGAGAATTACTAAAATGGTTAGAGTACCTGCTTTATAAGTAGGAACAAACGGTTCGAATCCGTTATTCTCCACCAAGTTAAAACTTAAACTTATGTATAGTACCAAAGAGGCTATCACCCTGAGTTTAAGTGACATTTTACAAAAAGTGAGTGATTACGATATATATGCTTACTACATGGGTAAGTTCCAGGTAGGAAAGCTTTATAACAGTCCGCTCCGAACGACCGATAAAGTACCATCGTTTGCAATATTCCCAAGTAGAAACGGAGGGTTGTTGTTCAAAGACCATGGTTCTGGTCAGACAGGTAATGCCGTCACATTTTGCAAACTGATAAACAACATTGAAACGAAAGAAGAACTTGAAAAAGAACTTCTTAGAATACTGAAGAAAACTAATCCGACGAGTTTGGCTAAACGAACTATTCATTACGATGCACACGCATACGATATTGGGATAGTACGTCAACCGTTTAGACAAGCCGATATTCAATACTGGGCACAATATGGAATTAAAGAGGAGACTCTTAAATTCTATAACGTGTTCAGTATTAAATACTATCTACTAAACAATACCGTAAGAAGTATATATAAGGATGGTTGCCCAATGTATGCTTATAAGGTAAACAACCACTTTAAGATTTATAGACCACTAGCTCCAAAACAAACAAAATGGAGAACCAATTTAACAGATGCAGACGTACAAGGATTAGAGCAATTACGCTCTAAACCGTTTTGCAAAGACCTATTGATTATAACAAAATCACTAAAAGATGTGATGGTGTTGTATGAAATGGGGTATTGCGCGATAAGTCCCTCGAGTGAGACCACATTCATTACAGATGAATTGTTGCTGAACCTGAAGAAATATTTCAAACGTATAGTATTACTTTACGATAGAGATAAAACTGGTGTTCGTAAGTCTAGAGAGTTTAGTAGAAAGTTCGGATTAGAAGCAATCTTAGTAAACAAGCGTTTTAATGCCAAAGACATATCAGATGCGGTTAAACTCAACGGGTTTGATACAATTAAAAATTGGATAGACGTTACTTTAAAGATTGTATGATATGAGTATTACAGACGCAGCATGGATTATATCCATGTTTGGAGCAGGTGCCTTAGGGTATCTGATTACGTGGTTTATCTTCAAGAAGATAGACAACAAGAAAAACAAACATAAAGAGGAAGAGTGCAGTATACTCCACATTAAATATGTTGAAGAGTAAATCAACGGGTAGGGTAAAAAATGCGACAAAGGTCGATAAGTATGGATTACATTTTAGAAGTAAACTAGAATGCTATACTTATGAAGCTTTTATGAACGCTGGTATAAGTGTGAAATATGAGCCAAAGCATTTTACTCTTCTTCCAAAGTTTGAACTGTTCGGTGAAAAAATAAGACCGATAACGTACTTACCAGACTTTATAGGAAGCTACAAGAAGAAACGTTTTGTGGTTGAATGTAAAGGGATGGTAACTGAATCGTTTCCTCTACGATTTAAACTGTTTAAGTATTACCTTAAGAAACATAACAGTAAAATGCGGTGTTATCTTGTGCGTAATCATAAGCAGGTAGACGAAATGATTCAAGATATAAAAAGTTCTCAGACGTATAACGCAGAAGAATAAATGGAAATAACTATACCGTATTACGAAGATAACAGTCGTATAAGCAATAGTGCAATTGGGTGGTTTTTGAAGTATGGTCCAAGGTATCTGAAAGATAAACTTGATGGTAAAGTACCAGACGAAAGGTCTGCTGCAATGGATAGAGGTACAATGATACACATGTACCTTTTACAACCAGAAGAGTTTCAGGATACATATCAGGTATTTAACGGGCTTATCCCTAAATCTGAGAACCAGAAGAAGTTCTGTGAAGAGGTGGCTAATTCGATTGAATTAGAGCCAAATAAAGCCCTTCTGAGCGCTTATAAAGCCTCGTATAAGGTAACTACACAGAGCGACGATTTGACGCTGTCTAAAGCCCAGGAAATGGCCTCTACGTACACGCAGTACATAGCAATGTTGAAAGCCAAGTCAGATAAGATACAAATTAACCAATATGACCTAAATATGTTAAACACAATAGGTCGGAACGTAACTAATCATAAACTTGCTGACAAGTTGTTAAACCCAAAGAACTGTGAAAACCACCATGAGTTTCACATCAATTGGGATTGGAAAGTAGCAGCCCATAAACTTGTACCGTGTAAATCATTGATAGATTGTTGTACATTTGACCATGAACGCAAACTGTGTACCTTAGTTGATATAAAGACTACTGTACACATTGGTTGTTTCGAAGAGAGTGTAAAACAATATGATTACACAAGACAGTTATACTTTTACAAATGTGCTTTAATGTGGTACATCGAAAACGAGCTACATGAACAGCCTAAAGATTGGCAGTTTGAATATTACATCGTAGCTATCGATACTACAGGGAGGTACAACGTAAGAGTGTTTAAATTGACAGAAGACCAACTAAAACACAATCGACCATTGTTAAATAGAGTATTTGTTGAACTAGAATACCACATAGAAAACAACTTGTGGGACCATAGTGTGACATACTATATTTCAGATGGTGCAGAGAAACTACTACTTGATGACTGAAAACGAAAAACTGATTATACCGCTAATCAGTAACTGTATAACCCAGAATGATGTCAGTGAAGACTCTGGATTTATAGGGTTTTACACAGGCGACAGGGATAAACCTGGAAACATAGACTTTTATTTAGCATACGACGATACAGTGCGAAATGAAAGTTCTATTGACAGGGCGAGACGATTTAACGATTGTCAAGACATAAAACATCGACAAATAAAGACGATAAACGGTAAACCTATTGTCGTATACACATTTTGGCGCAAACCATTACTAAAAGACATACATAGGTGTTTTAAGCTAACTCCTGATGTTAAAGTTCGAATTTTGCAGTTTTGGAACTTTAATAAAGAGGTTGTTAGCAGTATCTTCAATACAAAATATTGTCAGATACAAAACACCTATTTACCTGCGGCAGATTATAGACCATTCTTTACAGAAAAGTTTGGTCTTGCCGCATAACAAAGAAGGTGACAGTCTCAGATTTGAGATTGCCACCTTTTATTGTTTTTTCTTCCAAAAGTACACTTTAGATAGGACGGAATCAGATTTTAAACAGTTTATTAAAATCCTCCGCCCAAATCAAATCCGCCTCCGGTATCGAATCCTCCGCCGAGATCAAAACCTCCACCAAGATCGAACAATCCGGAGTTGGACTTTCGTGTGGACTGAGATACACGCATGTCATATCCCAGCGCATCGTAAACTCCTCCGAACTTATTCAGATAATACGTGTAGTTGGCTACTGCTCCGCTATAACTCATAACTGTATGAAGATTACCGGGAACGCCAGCAAACTTATAAAGTTGACGTGTTGAACGCGTTTCACCTTTATATCCACCGGTTTTTATTATGTCGTCTGGTGAATGTTTGGATAATCCAGTAGCATCTTCAACAGCGTTGATTATTTCCAAATAGTTCTTCATACCACTTGATAGTGTAGTAACAGATGAAATAATATCGTACGCCTGTGTTGGGTCGTAGAACGATACTTTTGATTCGGTTACACGGAACGATAAGTCCATCCAAGCTGCTGCATATACTTGATTATCAATCCACATCTATGGGTTCCATTGAGCACCAGTTGAGGGTTTGACATGGTCTTGTACGTATTTCGTAGCGTTGATAGAGTTCCACATCAAGCCACCGATTATCACAAACAAAGCCAAGCATTCCTTAAACGCATAGTTTAAGTTCTCCGGGAGTTTATATCCACCGAGTCCACGTAGCTTAACAAAGTTGACGATCATCTTACCAAGTATCTACAAGCCTTTTCCGAGTTCGGTTACAACAGAATCTTGCATTTGGTCACTTTCCCAATCAAATCCACCACGCTCACTGTACTGTTCTGGGTCAAGCTTCTTACGTTTAGTAGTCTTCTTTTCGCGCACAACACCACGTTTTACTTCAACCTGTGTCTGCTCTTCACTATCACGTTTTACGAAAGAATGGCCAGATACATAGTTGTGCTGCAATGACTGTGCCATAAATCCACGTAAAGATGCTATTAGCTTACCGACCATTGTGTTTCTCCAATACGGGATATCGTTATCGGGGTTCATACCATTCATCAACGCAGCACGTTTCTGTGTCATACTTGAAATCAACGTCTTCAGTTCATCAGTCACATACGGTTTGTATTTGTCTTTTATGGTTAATGTACCGTTGTTGAATTGATAAGCATCGTATAGACTAGTAACCATCATATGCCAAGCTCTATTCATCCCTGCGGTTCTGGCTAGTTTGCTTAAACCAGCATTCTTAAACGCACGTTTGAGCTGTTTCTTCGTATAGAAACCGGCAGGGACTAACGTGTTACCGTTCTCAGTATATCCGTTATAGAACCTAACGTTGTGATAATGTGCTGCAAGTAGTATCTGGTTCGAGAAATAGTCAAACAGTGAGAATATACCCATTCCTAAGCCAGCATACATCAACGCCGTTTCCGCACCAAACCAACCAGTCTGACCAAGAAGATGGCCAAGTAAAGCACCAATGCCAACCTACGTACCCGCTTTGATGAGTTTACCAGCACGACTTTTATACAGGTTTTCGTAAGACGTACTCAGCTGTTTGGATACACCGTTAAGTCTCATCAACGCAACAAGCTTGTTGTTCGGTATCGGATTACCAATATTAACCAACGTCTGCGGTAAATGCAACAAAGCTTGAGTTAAGCCAAACGCCCAGTCACGCATACTGTAGTATTTACCAACAACGCCGTGCATAACCTATCCAGTCAACGAATCGAAAAATCCAACAAACGCTGACAAAAGGTTACCACATAACATGTTGACCATAGATGCCCATTTGGTGTGTGATAGAATCTTCTGCTTAGCTACGTTCTTGTTGGTTTGTTGAGTTTTAGACTCATCGAATTCACCTTGATTACGCATATCCATTATATGGGTAGTAATCATGTTCTTCATAAGCCTAGACATGTTCTTGGCCGCATATTTACTTCTACCGTCTTTACGATGTTGAGGATTTAGGTTTTCGTACAGAAGGAATATCTTCGATAGGACGTCGTTTTTGAGGTGATAGTTGTTCTTCATCTGAATCATCAGCAACACACCACCAACTAGGTTTGAAGATATTGTTCTCGGGTCATCAACAAACTTGATAAACCTAGGAGGCGCAGAAGCGTTAGGTGTTCCGTCCGGATTAACATCAATCTACGAACCGTTGCGCATATCATAATCCCTACTCTAAATACCAAACAAGGACTCTCGTATGTAGTTAGCCACACTACCAAGACCAGCGTGCTGTATTCTGCTTGTGATAGCACTGAGACTGGCTTCTATTTGTGGTAAACGATAGTCATAAGCACCAACACTAGGACTTAATTGCTTAATTATCTCAGCTTGTTTCTACGTAAGTAGTTCGTATAAAGTCCGCATGTTAACATCACCATCGACTTTGTTGAAGGCTTTAGTGTTGTCGTAAATACTCATCTAAGGCTGCATACTACCACCCTCTTCTTTAGAGTAATTGTCGTCTATGAACTACGTCTCGTACAGTTTGTTTTGTTTTTCAGTAAACCTTCCGGTCGGCTTAAACAAGATAGTCTCCCTCGACACACCACTTGCGTCATTAAAAGTACTGAATATAGGCGACATGTAACTAAATATGTTCAGTGGTCTGACTACAGTCTTTGTTGTAACAAGTCCTGTTGTTGGGTCTTCAACCTCAACATCTTCTGATACAGTAAGCAAGTCGATAACTGCGTCTTCAATAGCTTGGTCGCGATCAGCTGGGGCGATAGAGTTGAAATCTATAGGATTACCATTTGAGTCGGTGAAAAACGCCACCTACTTACCATCTTTGTCGTAAAACAGATTACCGTCCGTTTTAATCTTGTTGATGTATTTGTTTTTTAAGTAGGCAAAGAATGTGACAGCTTGGTTCTTCTGGTTTTCATTCAACGGGTTTCCGTTTACATCAACCAACTGTCCGTTAGCGTTTCTGTATAGAACACTGCGGTACCTAAAGTTACTGTTGAATACATCGTCGTACGTAATAACTTGACCGTTTTCTATGATGTCTGGATGTTTTGAAGTATTGCCGTTTGCTGAAATCTCCTCTTGACTCTCCTTATAGTACTTAAAGAAGTTAGGATCATTCTCAACATTCTTTAACTGCGGTTCTATAGTATTACTGTCGGTAAGAGTTAGGTTAGTAAGAGCACGTATGTTTATACGAGCACGTGTTACTTCTGTACTCTCTGGGTCTTTTATTGTGTCGAATCGTCCGATTGTAGCGTCAATAAACTCTGGGTTTATTGCACGGATTGAGTTGAACTTGTAGAACACAAGAATGTTTCTGTTTGCTTTATAGATAGCATCTGTGTCACCAGACGCTCTAGCATCACTTGCAGCCTTCGCTAATTTCGTAACTTCATCACGCCACGCTGCCATATCGACACGTGTATCGAGATGTTCGTTCAACCATTTTTGCCAAGCACGTATTTCGTACGCAACTGTTTGTGCATCCAAACTCTTTGGGTTACCATGTCGGTCGAACGGATTTGTTAGCTCATCCATTCGTTCCTGCCACATAGCTAACTGGTCGAGTTCATCATCCGTAAGGTCTTCTACATGAGCCAAACCATCATCTTCGTGTGTACAACGTTCGAGATAATAATTAACCTCTCGTTGTACTTTATCGTACAGGCTGAGGGTTTTTGGTGAAAGTCCATGACCATCGTGAACACCGGGTAAGAATGGGACAGACATTCGCTCGTTGTAGTAATCAGCAGTATACCTACGATGACAGTGTCTACTAAGCCAATCGTTTTCACATTGTTTCCAACGATAGTATATCGGTGGACTTGGATTACCGAACATGTCGTAAGTCCAAGTTTCATCCTCAGCATATTCTCCAGTTGCAGAATTGACAACGTTACCGGCTTCGTCTGTTATATAATAATGTCCGTATAAAGCCGAAAACCCTTCAGTGAGGTCTGATAAGAACTGGTCGTAATCTTGTCTGAATTGCCCGTAATTTCTCTTACGAACCCAATATCCAGTAGGATTGCCGTCTTTATCATACTCCATCATACGCCTCTACCAGTTACCTGGAAGTAGGTTTCTACACTTTCTGTATGCACTCATGATTGGAACTTCTTCCTCCAGTGTCTTCTCACGTGCTCTTTGTTCAGCATCCTGTATGGCGTGAAACGATGCTTTGACGACATCACTCGTAGAAAAGCTATAGTTGGACAGCAGGTTGATTGCACTAACGTCACCAAACAATATGTTTTCGTGAAGTTCGTCACGCATGTTCTACTTCAGCTGATCTTTACGCTCTTCTGTTTCAGTGACAAACCTGTCTACAAACTCGTCTATAACTCTATCACCAACCTTATAAACAGCACTCTCCCACAACTGAACTACTGAATTTAACGAATTGCGTACGATAGCAATATCGTCTCGAACGTCGTCAGTAAACCCAACAGCGGTTTCTGTCGGAAATATGTTGTTAACGCTCTAAATAAACGCTATTTCGTTGTTGTATATATCGAAAAGCTGCTGTGGTGTAAAGTTAGCAAAGTCGTTTATTTCATCGGCCTTTAGCCGTGAGTACAGTGTGTCGTTGTTTAGATTACCGTTTCCACCAAGATGTTCTATAGCGAACTTGGCGGCATCTGCAACAGCTGCCAAATCGGCCTGTGACTTTATTTCACTCAGCGTATAGAACAGTTTATCTTGATATTTTTGGTTGTCCGGGGTTCTCAGCAACGAGCGTTGTTTACCAAGCTGTTTACTAAACAAAGACACAAGCTTGTCTGTATACTCGTGAGATGTAGCTTGACGTGACATGTGGTATCTGATACGATTTTCCATGCGTAGTTCAAACTGTGCGTCACGTGTATGTATCATCTCTGCTAACTTCTATAACGACAGTATGCTAGGTAAGTCTTGCGGTTTTATTACATACTTGCCATTACGACCAATAGATATTCTGAGTCGTCTTAGTATGTCATTTACTAAGTCATAGAACATGTCTAAGAACTTAGTTATAGTACCTTTAGGATTCTTCCTAACTTCCCTAAGCTCTCTGGCAAGTGCTTGTGTTACCAACTCATTCTCTCTATCCGAATCGGTAAACTACTCACCGCTATAATCCTTCTCGATCTGTTTCGCAAGCTTCCCATACCGAGTTTTTGCTTCGTCTAGTAACTTATCGAACAACTCTGTGTTTTGGTACTGTACAGCCGTAATGAGAGGATGTAAACATTCTTCAAGAACAGTATCTATTGTATGCCTCTCTCCGGATATAAAATACACAACTCCACGTTTAACAAACGACGTAGCTGTAGGGTTTATCCCGTACTGGTCGGCTTGCTCCCTACTAATAAACATATATCGTAAATCTGGGAATATTTTGCGTAAATCCTCAACGACATCAATAATATCTCTTTCGTTGTGTAATACCCCAACGTTTTCTGACAGCATATCTATCAGGAAGCGATCGTTTTTATCAATAGGAATGCGATTTATCTTAATATACCTGTTTCCGTACTTTGAATGTTTACCGTCGTAGTACCTAACGTCGAAACCATGGCCAATCAGATCTTTACTTATATATTCAACCAGTGCTTCGTCGTTATCCCTATTTTTAGATACTATAAAGTACCGGTTAAAGCCATCTTTTGGTTTAAATAGTTGACCGCGTACCCTGGCCGACATGTAATTGTCCACATACGCCCAGTCTCTTAATATGTGGTAATATATGTCATCGTCGTTTTCAGAAAACGCGCCTTCGTTGTGTACAGACTTTATTTGATTTGGTCTAAATATACCGTAGTTGTCTGCGAAATATGGGTCGTATAAGTTCTGATAAACTACACCGTCGTTGCCGTCTCGTATAGCTTTGTCTACCTAAGTAGCTGCTACAAATCCAAAGGGGACCTTTTTACTTTCTTTAAAACCTTCGCCCTATTGAGTTCCCTCATAATCATATGTCAACGGGTTCCTTACGTTCAGATACGCTGGGTATAGTTGTGATTTAGAATGAGTAAGTTTAAAATCTTTACGTGATTTTTGCTCAACTAAGTCTATTTCTGCGGCTCGTTTAATTTCTGTGAGAAGTTGTTCGAGTTCCTTGTCGGATAGATTGGTAATATAGTCACCTTCCCCGGCAAATATTCCGACGCCGTCATAGCCAATATTCTTATGCAAGGTTATGGAGCCATAAAACACAAGAGATTCGTAACTGGCAATTGGGGATTTGCCAGCTTTAGCGCGGTTAGATTCTTTTTTCTTATATACACCCCACTCTTTCTTTATCCAAGTAGGTATTTCTCCGGAAAGCAATCGAGCTCTACCTTCTGGGGTATTGTACTAGTTTACGAAGGAGATTGCGTTCAATGCAGCACGTATCCTACTTGACGCACCCAGTGACCGCTCTATGCCGGTCGTGTTTTCATTGATTTGTTTGTACACGTTTCGCAGTTCGTTGTACAGTTTAGATACAAACTCCTTATCACTGCTTATTTTCCTCTAAGCTGCTATCAGTTGTCTCATGTGGTTAGCAGCCTCTTTAAACCACGGATTGTATTCTGAAAGTGTTTCGATTGTAGATATTACATCGTCCACACTCTTGAAAACAGACTTGCCGGCGGATAGTTTATTCTCTGAACTATTATCTATAAGATTCCCGACTTTTGCGCGCTGGTCTAGGTAATATAATATCCCAGTTGACTGCGCATAAGAAAGGCCTACGGGCATACTGGTGCTGAAAAACATAGCCCTAACGGAATCAAGAGACACCTTGTTGTTTGTTCGTGGGTCTACATAATAACCATCACCAGTCGTATCTCCACCAGGTCTGAACTTACGTATGTTTTGCGCACCGCCATGCCACATCACCCTTGGCTCCCCGTTGTCATCCACACACTTACTAATATCAGTAGATTCTTTAGACGTCCAATCACCGAACCACTTTAAAAATTGCGGAGAATACGTCTTTGCTTTCGCTCTAATCGCCGCTTTTTCGTCGCCGTGATAAATCTACAGCAAGTCGTTGAAAAGCTTAGACGTGGCCCCATTTGGGGCCTTGTCTAAAAACTCTCCACCGTTCTTGTCGTAAAGGTAGTAGGCAGCTGCTTCTCCAACAGTGTCTATTAACTAATCCCACTGCTGTTTTATTTGTTTATTGCTTAAATTTGGACAAAATAACATGTTTATTCTCCTTTACATTTAGTGCGGTTTTCTTTACCTTTTTCGTACATCTCTTTGGCGTCTTCGTGAGAAATACCAAACGCTTTAGCAATGTCATCTATTATACGCTGTTCATCAGCAGCCTGTATAACTGGAGAAGCTTGCGGTTTGGTTTCAGTTTGAGTCTACGTAGACTGTGCCTTTTGTGCGGTAGGTTGTGTCACTACTTCTGGTTTTGTAGTGTATTCGCTGTACTTCTACTGCAGCATCTCGGAAAACTCGTCAGAGTTCACAAGCAGGTTGATATCATACGTACCAGTTTCATAATATGCCTTGTCGAGATAATTGCGTATCTGTTTTATAGCACTGTTCAACTCTTCAATAGACACAACATTGCTGTTGTTTTCTGCGATGTTACAATCTACACCGTATTCATAAATATCATAACCACGCTTCACATGATAACCCTTCGTAGGCATCTTTATATAGAACGCACCACGCTCGTAATCTCTCATGTGGTCTTTCTCGTTACGTGTAAGGTTCGTATCAGATACACATACGTATAAATCATACTGTAGTTGCTGATTTGGGTACTTGTTCTGTTTACGAATAGCTACGAATTTAGGAACTACGTAATCACCGAGAGCGTCAGTATCGTATGCTCGAGCTATCACGTTTGGTGAATCGGGGTCTTTTGGATTATTGACAGTAATGTATTTAGGCTTACCTTCTGCGTCCTTCAACGCGTCACGTTTAACCATACTGTACTCCAAGAAGTTATTGCTAACCATGTCGTACAACAACTCTTCGCTGAAAAATTCCCCAGAAGCAAGCTGTTCTGCTATGAAATCACCATAACTTTGACCACCAACAACACTGTCGGGAGACATTCCAGCTCGCCATTCATACGGAACGTGCTTAAACAGTTTGTTCCAACCGCCGTATGCACCAGACGTAATAAACGCGTAAGCTACCAACTGTTGAGCAAACTTGCGTACTTTCGGATTCGTATCACTAAGCAAATCAGCCCACGCTTGCTGTAACGCTTCAGCATCCATTCTACTATTGTCAATGTTCCTGGAAATACGGATGAACGGTATGCCATGATATGTAGTACCGTTGTACATATAATCGTCTGCTTGTGTTTCTATCTATAGCTGATTGAGAAGCAAATTGTTTTTCAGATGGGCATATGTAGCGTCTCCAGACTGTATTCTAGACCTTAACAAGTTAAGGGTCTTCGCTACAGGCCATTTGCCGTAGAACAATGAGTGCGGGTCTATGTTATACTGTTTCATCCACTGACTGAAAAACTTAGAGCTTACAGCAGTTTCCATTGCTGTGGCTATAGACTTTAACAGGTCAGCTGATGGAATAGAAGCGTTTGTGAAATACGTAGCGTAATCAAACGCAGCGTGCATAAAGCGCGCGTTAGCATAGAACGTCTGATTAGCTAATATCTAGAACGGTATATTGATCGCAGAGTTGGTTTTAGCGTCAATCCAAGAACCGGTTACCAAGCGATTAATAGAATCCATATCGAACAGCGTGGCAGGTTCACCCAAAGCATTTCTTGGTGGGTCTACTAACTGATTGTACCCAAGTTCATACCTACGCATGTCTATAAACGTGTTGCCTTGTTTTCTGGTATCTATTTTAGTATACTGTACGAGATTACTCAGCGACAACGCGTATGGTTCGAGTGATTTCCACGCAAGGTAAACGCTTTTAGCAAGCGCTTTGTCTACACTATCGAGATTTTTAGAAGCGTTTTTAAGTTCCTCCATACTGTCTTCCAACACATGTGTTACAATATTCGCACGAGCCCCTTGTTTCTTTGGGTCTATTAGTAACTGCACATCGTTCTCAGTGAGTGTGCCGATTAAAGGAGTAAGTGCTTCCAGCAGAGCTTCCTCTTTTGTTTTCTTGTAATCAAAGTCTTTAGCAAACTTACTAGAAAACTTTTTATCGATCTCACTAATTTTACGTATTACTGGATGCGACAAGAACCACAACGCGGCCTCACCATAACCAGATCTAACTAACAGGTTGAGGTGGTTGTACGTCGTCTTGTTGGTGTTAAGTTTAGATATATACGGATCTTTCACAATATCCACATTTGCGTTAATGAACGCGGACAACCAAGCGTCTATGTAGTTATAGTCGGAATCGAATATGTTGTCGAGTCTACCTATCTTGGTACCACGCGTGAACGGAGAATCTTTGAACTTTACACTATACAAAGAAGTCATTACGTGGCTTGGTGTATTCAACGCAAACGGGCCAATACCGTCCTTACCGTTTATATAATCGTTCTTACGAGTTACCTGTTCCCACAGGCCACCATACACATAAGGCATGTTTTGTACGGATTTTGGTCCCGCTAGCTGGTCAGCAACGGATTTAACCAACTCGGTATCGTTGTCGATAGATTTGAACAACTCTGTAAATGAATTGTCCACATCCTTCAGCAACGTCATCATACAATCAATCAGAGAGTTCTGATAGTATTCAGAGACATCGTCTTTGTATTCGGTTGTTATTTTTCCATCCTTGTCCTTATGATAATTGTAACTTGCTAAATACAAGTGGTCTATATCGAAGTCAGATCCTGTTATCTTTGTAAACTCCTCCGGTAATATTATAGTGGCTTGTGTAGCCTATACCACATCTACAAACCTAAGTGCGTGTATAGAAGACTGTGCCTGCGTTGGTATACGATATCCTATCGTGTTAGCTGTGGCGTCGTCACCTATAATCTTGTTATCCAACAACCACTGTCTAGCTTCGTTAAATGAAAGTCCTTCTGGTAATATGTTCTTGAAGTAGTCGATACTTATCACAGCATCCATACTCTTATCTTCATTGACCATCTGTAACTTTTTGCCGCCGTATGTAGTTTGACCGACAATATTGTCTTTTGTGTAATGGCCGTCCATACCAAACACAGAACGTTGTACGAACGAATTACCGGGAGTGGTAATATCGATCACGTGTTTGTTGGTAGTAGATATGAGGATACTTTCAATCCAATGGGAGTCTGGAGTAGCTGCCATCGGGAGAGCTAACTTCTTCTAACCGTCCTCAGTAACAACATCCATTGCACGTAGAACGATAGTATCCGCATTACGGGCAGTAAGTTGCTGGTGTAGATAAGAGGAAAGTTTTTCTACGTCAACAACACCTTTTGTAAAGAACCGTTCACGTAAAGTCTTCTCACCAAACTGACGAATCTTTTCTATGTTCTCCATGAATCTATCACGGAGCCATTCGCCGGTCACCGTCTAAGTAACAGGCAGACCATCCTCCGAGTGTGTGAAAACATAATTATCTCTGCCGACAATGAGGTTGGATAAAACCTTCTTTACCATCTGTGTTCCCATAGCAATTTTATCACCCTCTTCTGGGTCTGTTTTTAACTGCTTCCTAAGAGCCATGTACGGCTGTGTGTAAGTGTTAAATTTACCAGACAGTACGTTACCGTCGAACGAAATAGCACCCTAAGAGCCAATCTTAACAGCTGACGTCATAAGCAGATTGTCAACACCTTGTTCATGCATTTGGTCGTAAATGTAGCGTAATTTACCAGTGGCGTTACATTTAAACAACGGGAACAAAGCAAACTTGTTGAGGTATGGTACAGCCACACCTGTTATCGCGTGTGTACGGAAACCATATGCTGTGTATTTAGTAGTGACTATAGCTACCTTGTTGTATATTAAATCAGTAGCCTCTTTTTTACTTTGCCAGTTACTGTTATCATCTTCAAGCAACTCAAATGCCTTACGAACATCTTCAGAGAATAGGCCGTTCATACGAAGCAGGTTTTTACACATATCTTCTGTTATGTACGAGGCTCCATCGGCAACGTTTATTTTGCCAGATTCTCCAAGCAGCGATGAGGCATACTTGTCGGCGTTTTCGTTTACTTTACCTAACAGTTTTGTGTCAGATAAAGCTTTTTCTACGTCTTCAACGGTCATTGAGAACGCGGTCTTTTCGGCCTCGCGCTAATTGACACCGAGTTCTGACTGTGCATACTTAATATACACATGTCGTAACTCCGATTCATAAAACATCTTACGTACGTCTTTAGCTATATCCGCAGTAGATTTTATCTTATAGTCCGCACATTCAGCACAGGTGTAGTGAGTTGGTATTCCGGGAAGCATTACGTTGTCGTCACCAGTAGAAACCAAAGAACCAACACGCTTTTGCTTATCTGAGCATTGGTCTACTATCACACCGTTCTTCATGTCGTACTTGGTTTTGAAGAATCCGGGATGTCCAATAAACATTCGTTCGCATTCTTGCTCCGATATAATAGACCTAAGGTTCACGTCACCAAGCAACGCTGCTATAGCCATACTACGAACCATCTTAATCTAAGCGGCTTTACGAGGACCATTCGGTTCATTCTGAATCTTAGACCGCTCTGCCATCAAATATGCTTGTAAGGCAGCTATTTGGTTTTCATCCAAATGAACATTGTCCAAGTTCGTCAATACATCATCTGTGCTTTTAGCATACTGCTCACTAACACTGCCTTGCTGGTACCCAACATCAATGCGTTTTATTATTCCCAGGTCGACGGCTTTTTGAACTTCAGCTTTGTTTTGCTCCCACAAAGTAAGCGCCATTATAAGCATCTGTTCTGCTGCTGGTTTGTTGAAGAAGTTTTCCTTAGCTAGTTCAACCAGCTCAGCACTTTTCTTACGCGGGTCGTTTAGATTTACAACCTTTGTTCCAACAAGTTTCTCATTCTCGTACACAGGAAGCGTCAAGCTACACAAGTGCCAGAATCTAGTTCCATTAGGCTCAACACCATCTTTTCGTTTAGCGTAGTAATTAGCAGTGCGTTCACTGTCCGGCATAGTCTTTAGGTCGTCAATGCACTTTTCAATGGCCGCGAGCTCACATTTAGCATATTCAATCATCTGATTGAGAACTGCGTCATTTGGTACCAGGAATGCTTCTTTGCCCACGAACATTATTTTTGGACCATCTACCACTCGCATGTTGCCTTTACCGTCAGATATGTATCGTAACCCAGGTACTCGAACCTGATTACCGGTCTTATCGTCGATTGTGAAATAAGGCCATGTACCTTTATCTGCCAACGTACCAGGAATTATAGCGCCGTCTTGTAACAAAGAGAGTTTACCGATATAATCCTCAACTTCTGGAGCTTCATTATACTTAACACCAAAGTCGTTGCGATTGTCTGTTCTAAATCCTAGGTATGTATGTAGCTTAATAGAGAACTTCTTCTCTGCACCATCCATATACGCGTTCTTCAAGATGAACGAACCTACAAGTTGACCAGCTTCACCGTGAAGCAAGTTGTAGTTAAACGACATCATGGACGTAAACAACGGATCTTGCTCATTTCGTCCCTTGACAGAACTAATCGCTGTCGATATAGCGTGGTTTTGAGATACGATGTACAGTTTAGTAAGATCTACACCACTAGTCATAAGTTCATTACGCTGTCTGTTATAAGATCCCTGCCAGTTAGCAAGCTCTTTTACAAAACCTATCCTAGAATAACCGTACTTCTCGAAATCTTCACTCACACGTCCAGTTTTGTTGTCATACACACTACTCAACAACGAAATGAACGTGTTTATGTTGCTTTTTGAATCACCGTCAGAGAGCCATTTACGTAAACCTTCTGCTTGAACGTCCCCGTATTTCTTAGACAACATGTAATCCAAAGAGTCTACAGACATTTGTATACCCAGCAGATTTAATCCGGCTACAATACGAGTCTTCAAAGCTACGACTTGGTCTGGCTTCTCCATATCGTACTTTCTTCGCGAAACCACAATAGTAGAGTTACGTTCGGCCAACTTCTCTCGTAAGTCACTTAAGAACGTTGCTGTGAACTTAAACACGTTTTTGTATTCGTTCTTTATTTTGACGTGTCCGTACGCGTCGCGAGATGTATCAGCCACCCCCGTAAGTCCGTCCAACAAGAAACTGGACCATTGTTTTGGGAACGTAGCAGCATCTTTGTCAAACGCTGAATTGATTATACGAGTAGTTTTATTTCCGGTCGCTGAATCGCGTTCAGACTTACACATGGTGAAATCTATCTTTTGCGATTTAATTGCCTTGACCACGTTTATCAACAGCTGTTCAGTGTTATAATCAACAACTCGTTCTCCACCAGGCAACGTTTTGTACCATGCTCTACACAAATGAAGATACTTTTGATACAGTCGTAAGTGTAATGGGTCTTTGTGTTTCGCTGCTTCCATCATACTGAGCAACTGTTCGGGGCTCTGTGCCGCACCAAACTCATCTACAGCCACGCTGTATACAAACGACATCGGCATAAACGTAGGAACGCTGTAAGGACTTCTAGAGAGGTCGTATTTCCACACAAACTCGTCTTTCGCGTCTTTGTCAAACACGCAGTACGGAATCGTAGCAAAGAACATCTTTACTTGAGTGCCGGCAGAATCCAGCTTTGAGAACTCATACGCGGCCCTATCGTAACGATCTATGTTTGCACTCATTGCTTTGTCGTCAGTCTCAGCAGATGCTTTCTACTGGTCGCTTGTTACGTAAGTACTTGTGTCGTGCGCTCTGAGAACACCCTACACATGTGCTGATATGATAGATGAGATTGCTGCAAAATTAGGATAATAGTTATACGTATACCCTTTGTTTTTGTCGGTCTTTGTCGTACGTTTTTCTACCTAAAGTATCTCTCGCCACTGTCTATTCTACAACGTAAGTTCGTTTTCTGGTTTACCTTCACCACAAAGCGTATTGACCAACTTAGAATCGAAAGATCTTGGAGTCATCCCATTGATAACAATCTCATCGACAGCTGGGACTGCCTGTGTTGCTTTAGCACCAGTCAGTATGATGTACGCACATGCGTCAGCCATTTGATGTATCTGCGCAGAAGTACTAAACTGGCTCAAATTAGCTACTTCTTTAGTATCGTGATTTGTCACAGTATAGTACAAACCATCACCAAACAGACGATTAAACCTGTCGTTTTGTTCTTTTGTTATAGGTCTGTTTGCAAACTTACCGGCGTTGATTCCCTTCCAGAAATGTTTAAACGCGGAGTAGTCACCTCTGAGTTTATACAGAAGGCCAACATTAAATCCAACGAACTTGAAGAACGGCATGAGCTTGCGTAAACCCTTCTCGTGTTTTAGGTCGAGTTTGTGCTGCATGTAATCTGTAAACATGTCAGCAAGACCTTCTGCCACATCACGCTCAGACTCATCTTCTGCATGATAACGTTTACGATAAGCTTCGTAGAACTTATTACGTTCGTCAGACGTCAAATAAAGTTCGAGTATTTTATGGAATGCTTCGTGATAAGGAGTTGTTTCTGGGGCGTATTTCGACAATTCTATCGTTGCGGCAGTACACATTCCAAGAACACGTTCGTTCTGATTCATTTGTGAAGAATATTTACTGTCAATAAGACCAAAACCAAACTTCACGCCTTTGCCGAGTACACGTTCAGCATACTTGTTGCACGAATCCATGAACTCCGACACCTCTTCATCAGTACGTGCCACTTCATTACCGCGCATGAACAACGCTCCATCAGAACTTTCTTGGCTCGAATCTTCAGACTGGTCGAATGAATTCCAAAACGCCTGCTGTTCGTCAGCCTGTTTCTGTTGCTGACTGCGTTCGATATCTTGTGGGAGAGTACTCTCTTGATTATCTATGGACTTATCAACCAGTGTTACGTCATCTATGTTTATGTGCGTAGTTTGAACACCCTTTATACTAGATCCAACAACACCGTTGCGTAAGTAGAATCCAAGCAAAGTACTTCCTGCCTGTGCACGATCTCCGTTGTTGTGTTCAAAATCTTCACGTGCGAACGTAAGACCTACAGGCAAGGTTATGCTCTGTAAACCAGCGTTTTCGTTAAACTATGTCTTCACATACCCAACAGCAGCATTTTCCTTAGCGATGTCGTTGAGGTTTTTATTCAGAGTATTTACGTCTAAGCAGTATCCGATTTTTTGTAACTTTTCGAGCATACGTGACTGAGAAGTAAGGTCGTTTATGTTATACTGTTCGCCACCTATAGTAACACTTCCGTTTTGTACGGCTACGAAACTGTTATCTGCATTACTACCCTCTGACATTTGTGTATATAAGCACAAATCGACAATGCCTTTTACTACATCTGCGTCGTAAGATTCCTTGTTCATAACAACAGCTCCTCTACCAGACGCTAACTCGTACAGCATTGTAGATAGGTTTGTAGCAGTTGCTCTATCGAACGTAAGCTGTGACAGTTGTACTAAACGATACCTGCTACTCTGATTGCTTCCGTACTCTTCGTATCCGCTGTCATACTTATAAACAAGAGATCCAGGAGTTACGTTTGCGTTTTCACTACCCTTTGTGATAAACAAAGACTCTCCGAGGTTGGGTCCGGTCTTAGCTTCAAGCGAAAGACTTCCGTCGATTGGCGATTTTGTAGAGCTTACAACACCGATACCGTCCTTTGCAGAAACCTGTATTGTAAACAGATTATGCTGGTTATAGTTGTCTCGCATTACAAACGAAGACACCTTGTTGATAAAACTACTAGTACGAGCAAGCTATCCGCTTGGACGTGAGTTAAATCTAAAACTTATCGGACTTCTACGTAATACAATGTCTATCGTATACCTATTAGGATTAGATCTCACTACGTCAACCATTTTAGTAACCTTCTCGACAAACGGTCTCACGTTGTTGTTATACTATCTTCTTTCTTCACGAAATTGTTCACCAATGTTCGGATCATTCTCATCTGCCTTGAAGTTTAAATACACTGTCTAACCGTTGTATTTACAAGCTAGGACGAGCTCACCACTCCTTATATCAAACGTGAACTGACCTTGTGTTAGCAAGTCTGGTTTATTAGACCAATGATACCAAGTTTTACCGTATTGTCCGTCGTGCATCGAAAACCTTGAAGGCTGTACAGATGTACTCCAATTGCCACGACGATCGCGATAAGCTACGGGCATTCTGTTTATAGTTTCTACGTCAGTAGAAGCTTCGCCCTTAAACACAGAATCGTCTATGTGGTCGTATCTCTCGTTGAATCGGTTTATTATAGAGTTACCCTCGTCCATGATTTGATGCAACGCTGTTTGTACAGCAGCATCTGGGTCTGCGTTATTTACAGCAACGACAGTCTCATCAAGCAGTGGTTTGTAGTATTTATTCAAAACAACACCGTACCATGTTCTAGCGAGTTCGTCAGAATCCAAGTTCGCGTACTGATCAAATATCTGTTCGAACGTTTTGTTCCACGCGATTACTTTATTGAGCGCAGATATAGCAACATCACCACCCTGATTAGATACAGTACCGCTTGGGATGTGCATAAGTTGTCCAATGTACTCTTCCACCAACGTTGGGTACTTAGACTCGATACCAACACGCCTTAACTGTTCTGCGGCGCTTGCAATAAGCAAACACTCTTGCTGCACAGCAGATGCGTCGATCTAGGGGTTCATAAATACCGCATTGAGTGCAGCACCAGCTTTGTACAGCTGGTTTTGTACACTGTCTACAAACGCTTTCTCCTGCTTGGTTGTGATTACGGTTAGATTGTGCAACAGTCCGTCAAGAACCGAACATTCGTATTCAAGTTCCTTTATGTCTTCGGGTAAACTACGTTCACGCTCCAATTCAAGTTGTGC
>CAVKNU010000326.1:0-44435 GCA_963657465.1 Lachnospiraceae bacterium | reverse complement strand
GCTGCTGTGGCGATTGCCCATAAGAAGACAGGCGATCTGAAAACATATTTTGAAAGAAAAGTCGCCGAAGGAAAAAACAAAATGACTGTATTAAACGCAGTGCGAGCCAAGCTCGTGGCGAGAATGTTCGCCGTAATCAGAAATAATCGAGTTTATCAACCCATTTTATCAGTTTAGGCTTGCACAAATCATAAAAATATGAATTTTGAATTGTTCTTTGCCAAGAGGCTTCGGCTCAACAATAAATCCACAAATGGGAAATCTGCGGTGTCGACACTTAATGTCGCCATTGCCGGTATGGTTCTCGCCATAGTCATTATGGTTGTTGCGGTGTCAATTGTCACCGGTTTCAAGAGCACCATCGTTGACAAGATCACCAACCTCGACAGCCACATTAAGATTTTCAACAAGCATTACGACGGCGAAAACAATGTGGTAAGGAGTTACATCGACTTCAACGACGAACTTTCAAAACTCACCTCACCAGCGACAGACAACCGCATAAAATCGGTTTGCCTAATAAGTGAGATTCCGTGCGTGCTAAAATCGCCCGACGGCTTTTCGGGACTACGCTACAAAGGCGTGACCGAACAGTTCGACCTCTCCTATCTCCGCTCGGTACTGACCGCCGGCAAGGCCGATGTCTCGGGTAATAACGTGATAGTTTCCAAGGTCATTGCCGACAAGTTGATGCTCAACATTGGAGACAAGTTGTATGTGTATTTTATGAACAACCAGCAAGTGAGGATGCGACGTTGCATCGTTACCGGCATCTTCAATACCGACTTCGACAGTTTCGACGAGAATGTGCTTGTTGGCAACCTCAAGAACCTTCAGTCGGTAAACCAATGGGATTCCACAACTGGCTCCTACATCGGAATTTACTGCAAGAATCTTGACGACATCAACGATGTACGCAATTCCATCGTGGAAAAGCTGTCCAAACTGGTTGCAAGCGGACAATCGTCGCTGACTGGGGAATTTCAGTTGTCGACAATCCGAGAAAATAACCCCTCCCATTTTGCCTGGCTCGACTTGATGAATACCAATATCGTGGTTGTTCTCGTGCTAATGGCATTCGTGGCTTGCTTCGCAATCATTGCGTGTCTGATAATTGTGGTGCTCAACCGCATCAACACCATCGGCGTACTCAAAGCTCTTGGTGCGACCAATCACAGCATACGACTCATTTTCATCTCCATAGTAATGAAGATTATCGTGCGGGCAATGATTATCGGCAATGCCATTGCCTTCTCTCTGCTCGGACTCCAAAAGCAGTTCCACTTGGTGAAACTCGACTCAGAGTCGTACTTTATGAACTATGTTCCGGTCGACTTCAACTGGTGGCTACTGATACTCAACAGCGGCATTATCATCCTTGCATTTGTAGCGCTATTGCTTCCGTCGTTTATTATTTCGTCAATAAAGCCGTCAAAATCAATAAAATTTGAATAAGCGCGCAAGCCGAAATTCACTACAAAAAGGGACGGTTTCACGACAGGGAAAAGCCTGTGCCTACCAGCGTTCTTCGTTTTACGATTTGAATACAAATTTTGAGGTTTTTTCAGACAAAGAATAACTGACCAATGTAAAAAATAATCATATTATTTTCCTACCTTTGCAAATCAATATTACGAATAGCGACAATGTTAGAACAAGTTATAGCCCCATCACTACTACAGCAATTCAAAGATGCTATAGAAAAGAGTACCAGGGTTGTGATCACATGCCACAAGTCACCCGACGGCGATGCGGTAGGATCCAACCTTGCGCTGAAACTCATTTTGGAGAAAATGGGGAAAACCGCGACAGTCATAACCCCAGACAATGTGCCTGAGGATATGGCTTTCCTGCCCGATAGCAACACTATTGTAACATACGCCACCGAGCCAGAAAAGGCTGCGCAGATTGTGGGTTCGGCAGATTTGATTTGCTGCCTCGACTTCAATGCGCTTCACCGTCTTGCCGGATTTGGCGAAGTTGTGGGCAATGCAACCTGCCCGAAACTGATGGTGGACCACCACATCAACCCCGACCCGATTTGCAACCCCACCCTGTCGTTTCCGCAAATGACATCGACCTGCGAACTTCTCTACCGCATTCTCGAAGGCATAGGATACCAGGACAAGATAGACCTTGACGTTGCCACATGTATCTACACCGGAATGATGACCGACACTGGCAACTTCTCCTACAACTCAAATTTCCCCGAGTTGTATCTCATCGTGGCAGACCTCGTGAAGCGTGGAGTGGACAAAGACCGCATATACAAGTTGACAATCGGCACATCGAGCGAAGCGCGCCTTCGACTCAACGGATACGCCATTGCCGAAAAGATGCGTCTATTTCCGTCGCATAAGGCATCGCTGACCATACTCAACAAGCGCGACCTGCGAAAATTCCACTATCAGGTGGGCGACACCGAGGTGCTTGCCAATATGCCGCTGGCCATACCGACTGTAATTTGGTCGACTTTCTTCCGCGAAGAGAAAGATTTCGTGAAGGTGTCGATGCGATCGGAGGGCGATTTCCACGTGAACACCCTTTGTGCAAAATATTTCAACGGCGGAGGTCACGCCAATGCGGCTGGAGGAGAATACCGGGGCTCTCTTGACGGAGCAATAGACACTTATTACCAAATTTTGAAAGATTTAACCAACGAAAAAAGATAAGATATGAAAATCAGAAACATCATACTAACGACAGTCACAGTTGCTATCGCATTACTTTCATCGTGCAACAATAGCAAGAGTTACACAGAACTCCTTGACGACGAAGACAAGTCGGTCAACGCTTTTCTTGCTAGCCAGAAAGTGATTCGTACAATCCCAGCCGACACCGTATTCCAAACAGGCAGCGATGCACCGTACTATCAAATTGACGATGAAGGCAATGTCTATATGCAGGTAATCAAGACTGGCGACCGCGTGAGCAACAGAGCCAAAGACGGCGAAAAAATCTATTTTCGCTTTGGTCGCATAAGCATTAACCGCTGGAGTGCCGGCTACGACGACGAGCCGTCGGGCAATTTCGGGGACCTCTCCTACGAAAGTACCGCATTCACCTACTCCAACGAAGAGGCCAACTACAGTTACACCACCTACGGCTACGGCGTGGTGATGCCGTTGACCTATCTTGGCATCGACTGCGAGGTCAACCTTTTGGTGAGAAGCCGCAAAGGACCGTCGTCGGAGATTGCTGATGTTGTGCCATACCTCTACAACATAAGGTATTTCAGAAGCAAAAACTAGAAACCAAAACAAACCATATAACAAACCATTATTTATTATGTCACTAATCAAATCAATTTCAGGCATCCGCGGCACCATTGGAGGGCCTGCTGGTGACGGTCTAAGCCCACTTGACATTGTTAAATTCACTGCCGCTTATGCCACATTCATACGCAAATCGACCACTAAGACATCAAACACGATTGTTGTGGGACGAGATGCACGCCTTTCCGGCGAAATGGTGAAAGACATTGTTGTCGGCACGCTGAACGGTATGGGATTCGATGTTGTCAACATCGGCCTTGCCACCACCCCAACAACCGAGTTGGCTGTGGTCTGGGAAAAAGCGTGCGGTGGCATCATTCTGACAGCATCCCACAACCCAAAACAGTGGAATGCCCTCAAACTGCTCAACGAGAACGGCGAATTTCTCAGCGACGCAGAAGGCAAGGAAGTACTTGCCATTGCAGAAGCAGAATCATTTACCTTTGCTGAAGTCGACGACCTCGGACACGAATTCAGCAACGACACATATACACGCAAACACATCGACAGCGTGCTTGACCTAGACCTCGTGGACATCGATGCCATCAAGAATGCCAACTTCACAGTTGCCGTTGATGCGGTGAATTCCGTAGGAGGCTGTGTCATTCCGCAACTGCTGCGGAGATTGGGCGTGAAGAAAGTAATCGAACTCAACTGCGAGCCGACTGGCAATTTCGCGCATACCCCAGAACCAATTCCTGAGAATTTGACTCAGATTTCCGACCTGCTAAAGACAGGATGCGCCGATGTGGGCTTCGTTGTAGATCCCGACGTAGACCGTTTGGCAATTGTGATGGAAAACGGCGAAATGTTTGTTGAGGAATACACCCTCGTTGCCGTTGCCGACTATATTCTGTCGAAGACTCCGGGCGCAACCGTGTCCAACCTTTCGTCATCGCGCGCACTCCGCGATGTAACCGAGCGTCACGGATGCACCTACAGCGCATCGGCGGTTGGCGAAGTTAACGTGGTTACACAGATGAAGAAAACCGGCGCCGTAATCGGCGGCGAAGGCAATGGCGGAGTGATTTATCCTGCAAGCCACTATGGTCGTGACGCCCTTGTAGGCGTAGCACTCTTCCTCTCGCTTTTGGCTCACAAAGGCAAAAAGGTGTCGGAGTTGAAAAAAGAATATCCACAATACTGCATTGCCAAAAACAAAATTCAACTCACCCCCGACATTGATGTAGATGCTATTCTCGAGGCTGTCAAGAAGAAATATGCCAACGAGAAAGTCACCACAATCGACGGCGTGAAGATTGATTTCGCGGATTATTGGGTACATCTCCGCAAGAGCAACACCGAACCGATTATAAGAATCTATTCGGAAGCCAACACGATGGAGCAGGCAAACGCCATTGCCGACGAAATTAAGAAAGTCGTTTCCGAAATTACAGGCAAAAACTGCTAATTTATTAGGTCTTTATAGAATTTCAGCGTCTACTGCTTTTTGCGGTAGACGCTGCTTTTTTATTGTGCACAATATAATTAAACCGTCATTCTTTCGTTAATTAGTATATGTACACGACAAAAATGCACTTATCCAAGGCTCTATATATAACGATAATCCTGCTTTCGCTGCCAATGGCGGCTTTGTCGCAGGTAAACATATCAGGCAAGGTAATCGACAACGATAGCAAGCCAATCGAGTTTGCCACCGTGCGGATTGCAAAAACAGCCATAGGCACAACCTCCGGGCTCGACGGCAGTTACTCGCTGACCGTTGCCAGCCAGGACACCATAGAGATTATCTTCTCGTGTCTCGGCTATAAGGAGCGACACCAGAAACTAATCAAACCCGAAGGCAAAGTCAGCCTCACCGTGAAACTGACCGACGCCACCACTGAACTGCAAGGTGTAACCGTGACCGAATACCGCAAGCAGACCAACGGCATGCAAAACCTTGATCCACGTTCGTTACAGCAAACCACCTCAGTATCAGGCAACGGAGTAGAGGCTCTGTTGTCGACCGTTGCCGGCGTGTCGTCGAAGAACGAGATGAGTTCACAGTACTCCGTGCGCGGCGGCTCATACGACGAAAACAGCGTTTACATCAACGGCATTGAAGTCTACCGTCCGCTGCTCATTTCCTCCGGCCAGCAGGAAGGATTGAGCATTATAAACCCCAACCTCGTAGGCAACATCCAATTCTCTACTGGCGGATTCTCAGCCGAATACGGCGACAAGATGTCGTCGGTGCTCGATATCACCTACCGCCAGCCCGAAGCCTTTGAAGGCTACCTTTCTGGCAGTCTTATGGGAGCAGAGGCCTCCGTAGGTCACAACACTGGCAAGTTCTCTCAACTCCACGGCTTCCGCTTCAAACGTAACGCCTCACTACTCAGTTCCATGGATTCCAAGGGTGAATATGATCCTACGTTTATTGACTATCAGACCAACCTCCGATACAAGTTCAACGACCGCTGGAGCATTGCCTTTCTTGGCAACATCTCGTCAAACGACTACAAATTCAAGCCCACTACACGCTCCACATCGTTCGGTATCTCAGAGAACGTAAAAGAATTTACCGTCTATTTCGACGGCGAAGAGCACGATAAGTTCGAGACCTATTTCGGCGCGCTGGAACTGAATTTCAAGCCCAGCAAGGCCCACGAATTCACGTTTCTTGCTTCCGGATTCCTAACTAATGAACTCGTTTCATACGACATCTCTGGCGAATACTGGCTGGACGATGCCGGTACTAACGACGGCGACAACTCCATCGGTGGCGAGGTCGGCGTAGGCAAATACCTCGAGCATGCCCGCGACCGGCTGAAAGCGAGTGTGTTCAACTTTGCGCTGAAAGGGCACACTGGTTTGAGCCACCACAATCTGAGTTACGGGCTGGAATTCCGCCACCAGTCGGTCTACGACCGGTCAAGCGAATGGGAACTGCGAGACTCGGCAGGCTATACACTTCCACACAAGGATGACAAGGTGCAAATGATTTACAATCTCCGCTCTTCCAACGACTTGTCAACAAACAAGGTATCATTCTATGCCCACGACACCTACAAGTTGCAAACTGGCATCGGACTCTTTTCAATCAACGGAGGCATCCGCTTCTCCTATTGGGACTTCAACCGCGAGTTCCTCGTCAGTCCGCGAGTGAGCATCGGTTTCATTCCCGAGCATAACAGCCGCGTCGCCATACGCCTGGCTGGTGGCCTGTACTACCAGTCGCCATTCTACAAGGAATTCCGCATCACGCAAGTTGACGAAGACGGCAACTCATACCAGACACTCAACAGCGACATCAAATCGCAACGAAGCATCCAGATGATACTCGGCAGCGACTACACGTTCCGTGCTATGGACCGTCCGTTCAAGTTGACTGCCGAAGCATACTACAAAAACCTGTCAAACCTCATCCCCTACGAACTCGACAACCTCAAACTCGTATATACCGGCACCAACTCGTCGAAAGGTTTCATCACTGGTATCGACTTCAAACTCTTCGGACAATTTGTACCTGGCACCGATTCCTGGATCAGTTTCTCACTTATGAAAACACAGGAGACGCTCAACGGTGTGAAAGTGCCGCGACCTACAGACCAACGCTACAGCGTCGGACTATTTTTCACCGACTATTTCCCGAAATTTCCGAAACTCAAATTCAGCCTCCGCGGCATCTTCTCAGACGGTTTTCCAATGACCCCACCGCAGGTGACGCGCGACGTGGCATGGCTGAGAATACCAGCCTACAAGCGTGTTGATATAGGCTTCCAGTACCAACTTGTCGGTGCGCCCAACGAAGGCGTACGCCCATACAACTTCTGGCGCAACTTCAAGAATATCAGCATCGGCGTGGACGTGTTCAACCTCTTGGGCATATCCAACGTGAGCAGTTGCTATTGGGTGACCGACGTAAACAATCTGCAATACGCCGTTCCAAACTATCTGACCGGCCGCCAATTTAACGTGACATTATCCTTCGGATTCTAGTCACAAACTTTCTGTTTTGCTTGTGACAGACTAAAGTTTATGTTAAATTTGCAACGCATTTTGTGCAATTATCCCTATAGCAAAACAAAACACCACAGCCTATGAGTGCCATCATTTTTCTCGGATTAGGATTGGATGCCTGGATTACCCTAGCTCTAATCATCATCCTCTTCGCCTCAATGATGTTCACCAAGTTACCTGCAGAGTTTGCGTTTCTTGGCATTATGTTTTTCTTCCTCGTCTTCGGCATCCTCGATGCAAACGAGGCGTTGTCCGGTTTCAGTTCCAGTTCAGTTGTCGTTGTCGGCATCCTATTTGTAGTCATCGCCGGACTTGTCCATAGCGGCGTGATTCACTGGATGGTAAAGCAACTGCTCGGCACTCCATCTTCCTACTCCAAAGCACTCATCCGATTGATGCTCCCGGTAGCAGTATTGAGTTCGGTGCTCAGCAACACCACAGTTGTTGCACTGTTTATCAAAGTGGTCAAGATTTGGGCAAAGAAACTCAACATTGCCCCATCGAAACTGCTGATACCACTCAGTTACGCATCCTGCTTCGGCGGCATCTGTACCCTTATCGGCACACCGCCAAACCTTATCATCTCCGGACTTCTCACCGAGAGTGATCCTTCAATATCGCTCAATATTTTCAGCACCACCATACCGGGCTTATTCTGCCTTGCTGTCGGCATCGGTGTGATGCTGACCATGCACAGACTCCTTCCTGTAAGGAAATCACCGAGCGACGCACTTGGCGAGACAAGTGAATACACTGTGGAATTTCTAGTACCGACCGACTGCCAATATGTTGGTCAGACCGTTTCGGAAGCCGGCATCAAGGACTTTGCTGGCGGCCGACTGATTGAAATTGTGCGTTTCGACAAGGAAGTGATAAGTCCTGTGCCTTCCGACGAATTTATTATGGGCGGCGACCGCCTCGTTTTTGCCGGACAGATTGACAGCATCCTCGACCTGCGCAAGAGCCACGGACTGACGGCTGCAACGCAACACGTGTTCTCGCTCGATGACAGTGAAAGAAACCGACAACTCTATACGGCAACAGTGAAGCACGGCGGCGCACTCATCGGCAAGACGATGGAGAGCATCGACTTTGAGGAACGCAACAACACCGTACTTATCGCCATTGTCCGCGAAGGCGACCGCATCAATGCCAACCCCCGTTCCGTAAAGATGGAGTTTGGCGACACTCTGTTGCTGGAATGTCCAAGCACCCAAAGCGAGAAGGCTTTCAAGCAAGCCGTAGACAAAGATCTTCGTTTCTTTGACTCTGAAGACATACCGCATATCGGCAAAAAGACAATCGTGTCGGCATCAATAATGATTGCAATGATATTGTTGTCAACGTTCAACGTTCTGCCACTGATGCAAAGTTGCTTCCTTGCTGCATTTGCAATGGTAGTGACACGCTGCTGCACCTCGCGACAGGCCTGGAACGCCATCAGTTGGGACGTGCTTATGATATTTGCCGGCTCTGTCTGCATCGGTACTGCCATCGACAAGACCGGCATAGCAAGCGCACTCGCCGACAGCATTCTCCACGCGTGCGGCACCAACCCGGTGATTGCGCTGACGTGCATCTGCCTTGTGGCAACATTCATCACTGAATTTATCAGCAACACCGCAGCGGCGGCAATATTCTTCCCCATCGCCTACCAGACAGCGGTTACTCTGCATGCTAACCCCATTACATTCTGTATAGCACTGATGATTGCCGTTTCATCAAGTTTTGCAACGCCAATCGGCTCACCGACCCACATGATGGTCTACGGCGAAGGCGGCTACAGATTTACTGACTTCACAAAAATCGGTCTCGTTATGAACATCGTGATACTCATTGCCAACATCTTCATCGTGACAATGGTATTCCCTCTATAAAAACAGTTAAAACAAGAACAAAAACTACAAACATAGAATTATGAAAATCGAAATCAACAACGAAGGAAACATCATCCGTGCCGCTATGGACGGCCGTCTCGACACCGTTAGCGCAGCATCCTGCGAAAAGGAACTCCAGCCGTTGAAGGACAATGCCGACAAGGAAATTGTGATTGACTGCTCCAAGTTGGAATATATCAGCAGCAGCGGCTTGCGTCTCTTCCTGTCGCTACGCAAGGCAGTAGAAGCCAAAGGCGGCAAAATGGTTATCGAGAACATCAACGACGAAATCAGCAACGTGTTCAAGATAACCGGATTCTTCAAACTCTTTGACATACGATAGTGAGACAGATTTTTAGCTCATTTTCGGCACGCCTAACTTTCTACATCCTCACGCTCACAACTGTAATCTTTGCCTGCATTGCTTTTGTGTCGGGTTCCTACAGCCGCCAGCGTGAGGAAAAACAGGCTGTGCAGTACACGTCGGAACTTCAGCAGAACATCATTCTCAAGATTGACAAAGAACTGGCTGAGGTTGAGACAGCCTTAAAACTGACCGAGGGCCAGGTCGAGGACCTGACCGAACGGCCAGACTCTATGATGAACATCGCCGCCCGCGTTCTGGCAAGCAACACTATGCTGAAGGGCGTAGGCATTGCCTTCAAGCCTGACTTCTTCAAGAGCAAAGGCAGACTTTTCTTTGAATACGCATACAAGAGGGGTAACAGCATCACCACATTCCACGTGCCGGAGGACTACGGCGACTACACCGTCCGAAACTGGTACAAACAGGCAATGGCAAAGGGTTACGGTTTTTGGACTGCCCCCTACCTTGATTACAACAACAAGCAGGATTTGATGACATCGTATGTGTGGCCGTGCCACGACGATGACGGCAACATCTATGCAGTGATTCTTGCCGATGTCGCACTCGTAGACCTTACCATCGACATCAACAAGATGCGTCCCTACCAAAACAGTTACTCCTTTATCCTCACCAAGGAAGGACAATACTTGGCACATCCCGACAAATCGCTCATTCTTCACGAAAACATCTTCGACAATGCCAAGAAACAAGACAACAAGGTGTTTGCCGAAGTGGGACGTAGGATGACCGCCGGCGAGCAGGGCACAATGACAAGCGACTTCGGAGGCACGAAAGTGCTGATTTGCTATGCACCGCTAAAACGCACAGGCTGGTCGGTGTGCAACGTCAATTCATACCGCGACGTGATGAAGAACCTCGGCACAACGACTCTGACCATTGCCGCTATCTTCCTCATCGGCTTGACCCTACTGTGCATCTGCATCCGCATCCTTGTCAAATATATGTCAAAGTCGCTCAAGGAACTTACCGACGTGGCATACCAGATTGCTCGAGGCAAATTCAATGTGCCGCTGCCTGAGGTACAGACGAAAGACGACCTGCGCAAACTCCACGACGCGTTTGCCCATATGCAGCAGTCTCTGAAACTATACACCAAGGAACTTGAAACCAACGCACGCGCAAAGGAGAAAATCGAGAGCGAGTTGTCGATTGCTCGATCCATCCAGATGAGCCTCGTGCCGACAAATTTCTCGCCATTCCACGACTGCGACGAACTCGAACTGTTTGCATCGCTGAAGCCAGCAAAAGAGGTGGGTGGCGATTTCTACGATTTCATCATCCGCGACGGCAAACTCACATTCGCCATCGGCGACGTTTCAGGCAAGGGCATCCCAGCCTCGCTCGTGATGGCAATCATTCGAACCCTATTCCGCACCATCTCCAGCACGGAGAGTTCGCCGGCGCAGATTGTGAGCCAACTCAACAACGCCACCACCGAGAACAATGACACGAGCATGTTTGTAACGTTCTACGCCGGAGAACTCGACCTTACGAGCGGCGAACTGACATTCTGCAACGCCGGACACAATGCGCCGCTAATCATCGGCAAAAACGGCGACACCGTCTATCAGGAAGTTGAATGCAACCTTCCGCTCGGCGTAATCCGCGACTATGAGTACATCAACCAGACAATGATGCTCCCCAAAGGCAGCGCAATGCTTCTCTACACCGACGGCTTGACCGAGGCTGAGGACTCCGACAAAGAGCAGTTCGGCGAGCAACGTACCCTCGAATCTGCGAAAGCGCTTGCCAACCAAACGGCGAAAGGAATCATCGAAGGTGTAACCAACGAATTGTCGGGCTTTGTAGGCGATGCCGAACAGAGCGACGACCTGACATTACTTTGCTTTAGAATAAACGACAACATCACAAACAAGACTATTATGAAAGAACTCATAATAACCAACAACTTGGAAGATTCGTCAAAACTTGTTCCATTCATTGATGAAGTGGCAGAGGAATTGGGACTGGAATCAGCAATGAAAAACTCCCTTAACCTGGCACTTGAAGAGGCCACGGTCAACGTTATCCAATATGCGTACCCAGAGGGGGTTACAAAACCGATTTCACTCAAGGCAAAATGGACGGAGGACAAGAAGCACGTCGATTTCATACTGAAAGACTGTGGCGTGCTGTTTGACCCGTTGCAGGCAGAAACCGCCGACATCTCCCTCGACTTGGACGACCGCCCTATCGGCGGCCTCGGCATCTTCCTCGTGAAGGAAATTATGGACAACGTGACCTACCGTCGTCTCAACGGAGAGAACATTCTAACTATGAGCAAAGACCTGTAAGCAATGAAACTTGACGACATCGCAAAGCAACTGGAATCGGAACTGACGCAAAAGGTGAAGCAGTGCGGCATGATGTTCCGTCTGTTTTCACGCATCAAGTCGGTGGAATCGTTGGGGCATAAGATGCAGATAAAGGGCGACAAATACGTCTCTGGTAACGCAAAGATCCAGGATATGATTGGACTGCGCTTTGTGCTCTACTTTCCTGACGATGTGGAGGCAATGGCTATATTTCTCGGCAGCGAAGATGTGGTGAAATCGTCGATTGACGAGCACGGGTTGTCAACATTCTGCCCTCAGCGCCTAAACATCACTAAGAAGATTCCCGAGCATTTTGTAGACGATTTCCGCAAGTGTCTGCCTACGGAATATGCGCAATACATCGACAATACCTATGAGGTGCAGATTCGCACTACCTTCTCTGAAGGATGGCATGAGGTTGAACATGACCTCCGTTACAAGTGCAAGGACGACTGGACGGAGTTTGGACAGTTCAGCCGCACTCTTAACGGTATGATTGCCACGCTCGAGACCGTGGAATGGGGTATGAAATCGCTCTTCCACGAGATGGCATACCGCAACTGTCTGCAAGGCAACTACCGTGCGATGCTCCGCAACAAGATGCGCATCCGCCTTGCCGACGGCGATTTCTCGTCTACCGTGAGTGAGCATCTCCTCGAACATCCAGAAATTGCCAGCAAGTTTCTTGCCACCGACCGTATGGTGCTGATACTTAGTCTGCTCAATCAGGACGAGCCTATGCCTCTGACCTACGACAACTTGCTGTTTCTAGCCAACAAGATTGAGATTCAAGACTATGACCTTGCTCTGCTGGAGACCAGCCTCAAAAAGTCAGACAACAAATAGCAAATGCCGTCAAGAAATAGCAAAGCGGGTCGCATCACATTGATGCAGCCCGCTTTTTTGTCTTATTCTCAGTTCCGAGGACCTATCGCTTCACCATTTTCTCTACAGAGTTTCCGATTTGCACGAAATAGATGCCACTTGTCAATGACTGCACGCCGATGCTCTGGTTAGCATCAACCTCAGTGTCGAGCAAAAGTACTCCTGCCGCTGAATAGACTCTCACCACTGTCGGCTCGGAAATACCTTTGACGCAGAATGAGTCAGCAACCGGATTTGGATACAACTTAGGTACGGCAACCGACACACTCTTCACCGATGCCTCTCCCACTCCGATGCGATAGCCCACAGGTGCACCGTTTGGTGCCGTCACATAAGCCGTTGCCATAACATTCGACGATGCGCTGGCTGGAGTGGCATTCATCTGCATCGTGTAGACACCGTTCTCAGGAAATGTCACAGGCACTGTCACTGTTGCCGCCGAACCGGACTTGACCTCTATTCCAGGTATCTCCACTTCTATGTATTTTCCTGTTTCCTCGCAATAGAACGACGCGACGACTGTGCCGTTGAAATCACTGGTGGCATTGTTTGCCATCGGCACGTTGATTGTCTGCTGCTCGCCGCTGGGGAGATACTCCGTGTCGGGCAACGCCTTTTCAGTTGCCTCAATCTTAGGAATTGGAACCGACTCCGAAGGCAAGATCGTGATTACCTGCTTCTCTGCATTCGGATTGAGGAGTCCGCGCTCGCCGTTGGGAGTGGTGTATCGCATCGACAGTTCGTAAGCACCCTCCAGCGGATAGAGGCTGTTGGGCAAATAGAACGTGTTCTTCTGGGTCGACGGTACCGGTACATCGGCAAACGTGCAAAGGCGCACCTCCTCGCCGGTTTCAATCGACTTCGCATAGACGCTCATATTGACCGTGCCGTCCACCTTGTTGACCGACTTGTTGGCAGCATCGTTTCTGATCCATATCTTAGAGCCCCAATAATATGTAGTGCCGTTATCTGCATACAGGTCTTTAGAGTTGTCGAGAATCGGATAGTCCACAGCCGGTTGCACCTCGATCTGAAACTCCTCGTTATACATATACGAGTAGCCATTGTCTGCACTCACCTGTACCTTGTATGTTCCGCCTGGCAGCATAAAACCCTTGTCGTTGGTCGGACTCACGCAGAACGTTTTACGCTCCACGAGGTCGGAATATTGGGCATCAAACTCACAGTCGCTGCCGCTTTCGTCATATACAGCACCCGTCTCCGTGTCGGTGAAACGAAGTCGAACAATGCTGCGGATACCAGGCTGACGGTGAGACTCATCCTGCTTGGTTATGGTGAGATAGAGCGGCGCTTTGCCGATAAGTTCTGTTGCCGGCTCAAGGGAAAGAATCTTTCCCGTCTGCGTAGCATACTCGTCGTTGATTGGCGTTGTCATCGTCTCAACTCCATCTGCCACGGTCATCGTGGTCTGCATACCGTCGCGCACAGGCATAATCGCCCATTCGTTCTCCGTGCCGGATTCACGGTAGAGAGTCACCAATTCGTATGTTCCGTCGGGCAAATCCACTGATTCCTGCCATTCGGTGTCGGCAACATCGTACCACAGACTTCTCTCGTATGCCGTGTTGGTGTACGGATAATAGGCATTCGCGCTGCCAGGGTCACTGTCCCTCATCGTGTATTTCACCACACCTTCCTTGGCGAGCCCCATAGTGAACGCATACTTAGTGGCAGACTCATAGTAGTTGGAAACAATTCCATATCCGTATGCCTTGCTGCTGTAGGTGTCGTAATGATTAAAACCAATCTGCGTGAGTTTCGGGCTATAGGCTTCGCCGGCGGTGCGCGGAGAGATTCCCACGAGCATCTGCTGCTTGTTATAGTAGCCATAATTGTCACCTGCCACACGACAGAAAGTCACGTCGTAATAGCCGTCGCAACTGCCGCTCCAACCCCAGTTTATGTGCACATTGTTCTCCTCGTCGATGCCGTCAACCACAAAGGCATGCCCCGTCGATGGCGAACTGCCGGAATAGAGAATCGGACGACCTGCCGTCAACTCGTCTTGGATTACCTTCATCCACACGGCGGTCAGTGTGTATTCACGGTCGTAAATCTCGCAGTTGTAGTCGTAGCAATAGTTGAAGCCAACGTAGGGAATCGCCGCACTCGTAGCCATCGAGCCACTCCATTTCACATCATATCGAGCCTTGCACGACACACCCGCTTCATACATCAGTTGCGCCACGGCATTGGCCTGCGCATCGGTGTACGAACCCTCTTCGTATGTATCGAGCATATTTGCCCAGTCGTAATTAATCTTGGTGTAGTCCACCGACAATTCTTTGTTGCCCACGCCCTCGTTGACATATTCTATCGTTCCAAGTCCGTACGACTGCGACTTGTAGTAGTTCAGGATTTGAGCCATAGCCGTTGCAGTGCAGCCTGTAAGCATAGGGTTGCCGTTGTATTTCGGGCATTTAAGGTTATATGGCTCGCCTTGTCCCCATTTGGTGGTTATCATCGGAGCGACTGGCTCAACTGTTGGCGAAGGGTATGTGTTTCCCGATCCTGCCGAGGCCAGAGCCTCCTTATAGTCTGCCATCCATTCCTGCAACGCCTCCGGGATATTGTCGAAGGAGAACTGCGCTTCGGTGGAATATCCCATCACCTGAAAATCAGCACCATCGGCTGCCATCAGCACATAGCCTCCGTCGGGCGCATTGTAGGCGTAATAGTCGGCTTCTTGTTGCGCGTTTGTACTTTTGATGTGTTTTGAGGCAGAAGATGCGGCAAACGACAGCGTTCCGCCTTTAATCTGTGTTTTTACCCCCCCCCTATTTTTTCGGCCAGGAAGGAAATGGCCTTGTCTGAAGCCCGTTCCGCCAGACTGGTTGCCGAAGCATTTGCGGCAACTACCAGCGACAATAGAGCAAGTTGTCGTAATTTGTTCATAAAGGATTATTTAGTGTTTGTTGTTTGTGCAAATATAGCATACTTATTTCAAATTTTTGCCTGACATCCAGTCAAAAATGGTTTTATAGACCGACTGCCTCACATCAGGACGCGAAAGCACCAAATCGTGTAGGCCGTCGGCTACAGTCACCTCCGTCACCTTTGCACCTAACCGTTTGCCGTACTTGGAGATGTCTGCCACGTCGAGCACTCCATCGCCGGCATTGTGCTCTGGAGTCCAGTCGCTGCCGCAGACACTCTTGTCGGAGTGCATCAGCAGTACTGGCACTTTCACATTAGCCTTGCGGTGCAGGAAGCGATGACCTCTGTGGATTGCCGAAATCCAGCCCACGGTCACGGCTGGCGATATTTCAAGTTTCCAATCGGTGTTGTATTCCCATTCGCCGTGGTATTTTTTCAACAGACTTTCAGCATAGGCGCGGCTGTTGCCTTGATTTATTTTCATTTTCTTGAAGGGCATCACCGACACAAACGGCACGAGGAATTTCTCCTGAAACTTGCTGAGATTCATATCGAGAAACGGGCTATTGAGAATCAGAGCCTTGATTTGCGGACGGTCGGCATTGTGCACGGTCATATAGTAAGCCGTAGTCAGTCCTCCGGTGGAATGCCCCATCAGCACCACATCCCGGTAGCCGTCCGCTTTTATTACCGCCAACGTGGAGTCGATGTCGGCAAAGTATTCTTTCATATTTTTCACCTCAAAGCGGTGTTGTCCGTCAAGATAGGAACGACCGTATTTGCGCAAGTCTACGGCATAGAAAGCATAGCCGTGGGCAACGACACTGTCGCCCAGTTCTTTCTGGAAGAAATAGTCGTTGTAGCCGTGCACATAGAGCACAGCCGTAGCCCCGACAGGGTTTGACTGCTTCTTCACCACCGTTGTCACCACCTTGCCACTATAGTCGTCGGGCATGGCAACCGTTCTGCACACATAGTCACCACCGAGCACATCGCCCCTCCACTGTGCAAAGCCCCCTACAGCCAGCAGCAGCATCGCCGCCAATATCAAATATCGTTTCATAATATATAATCTTTATTCTACCAGGCAGAATCTATTGCTACGCTGTCCTCTGCCGGAGCATATTCTTCATTATAAGAGCCTTGACCATCCAACCACTGCAAGGCGATGACCTCATTCATTTTTCCTAAATAGGTGTAAACGTTATGATTCATAATCATACAGACTGCATACACGTTGTTATTCAAATTGAGAACAGTTCCGTTATCCTGCTGCTTGACCACAGAACCACCCAGTGTCTTGAACTTGTCGACTATCAATTTCACCAAATCCTTTTCTTTGTCTTTCATCCTCGAGTCGTTGCAGTCAACCTTGAACGCCGATAAGAGCGGATTGACATCGTTCCAAGCATAGGTGTAGTTGTAAGCATAGTCGTAGTTCCAACTGCTCATTTCGGCATCAAACATCCAGGAAATGCTCACATTTGCCTTGCATATTGTCTTGTTGAAAGCAACGTCTCTGGTGTAGTTATAGTCTGATGGATCGAGCGAAACCACATAGTCCACATTGGCAGCCTTTTTACGCAAAGCGTCGAGCGGCGTTGAAGTGAAACCGATGCCGTAGAGTCCATTTGCCTTGATATCGAGAGCATCAACTATGGCGCCAAGGTCAACATAGTCGCTTTGAGCATATTCTGTAAGATGAAATTTCATGTCGGCAATGTCTGGTGCATCCTTCACTTCTTTGCAGTTGTGGTCAATAACCACCCACTCCTTGTCGCTCACTTGCGCAAAAGTGCAATCACCGGCAAACGGCACGAGCCGTTGGTAGGTGTTTTCGCTAATTTTTTCATCGTCCTTGTTGATGAGTTTGACTTCCAGTTCTCCATCTTTCTCAGTATAGGCAGCGAAGATGTTTTCGTCGAGACACACCAGTATGTCGTATTTTGCACGGATCAGCGATTCACCGTCAAATCCCATCAGGCCATAGTTGCCAGCATCGTCTGTGTAGATAAACATTTTGTCGGCAATGATGGCTTTGATGCTTTTATATTTTGCCGACGGACGGACCACACTTTCACCTTTCTCATCAATTATACCCCAAGTGTCGTCGACATCCTTTTTGGGATTAACAGCGATAAATGAAGAGCAATCGATTGAAGATGGAGTGGCAATCGACTGCACCCATTCGTATTTCGACAGGTTAACAATCTGCTTTCCTTTGGTGTCGACAACCATCTTCTTATCATCTTTCTTCACGATGAACCTGTCACCGCTGCTATATGGCAATATCTTTGAATAGACTGGTTTCAGCACCGTCTCACCTTTCGTGTCAACTACGCCCAACAGCGAGTCGGCAGTTAAAACGATGGAATATCCATGGTAGAAACGTTCAGCACCCTCAATCACCTTGCCGTCGATTTTGTCGAGCACCTTTATCACCTTACCGTCTGTGTCGATAATCTCAACTGGCTTACCTTTTTCTGCCACCAGAGCTACGCCGTCGCTGAACGAAGTGACCGACACATATTCGTCGCCCACCTTCTTTGGCTTCTTGTCGAGCGTAAACATCTCATAGACGCCGTCCTGCGTTTCTACAAAAAATCGTCCGTCGGTGGCAGGCGTTGGCGCTTTCTCAAACTCATCACGGAAAATCACCGTGCCGTCAGTGCTTATCATTCCCCAGTTGGCATCGTCTGAACCTTTAAAGGCACAGGCCTCCAACTGACTGTCCCCGTCCTTGGCACACGATGTCAACGATAAAACCGCAGCAACTATTGCCGCCATCTTGATAATTAATGTTTTACGCATATTAAATAAGTTTCTATTGTTCGGTTAATTAATAGCATTACAAATATATTTATTCTTTATAACATTTCCAATGGGGATGGTAAAGTTTGCCAATTTGCACTGCGTGTGCGCATATTTGTATAGAAATGACTAACTTTGCCAAGAATTTAGGTTTCAATAGATGAAGTATATTAATTTAAAACTGTTTTCATCGTTCTTCAAAATCGGTGCATTTACTTTTGGCGGAGGTTGGGCGATGATTTCACTGCTTGAGGAGGACATCGTAAACAAGCACAAATGGCTTGAGAAAGAAGAGTTTATCGACAACCTTGCCGTAGCTCAATCGCTTCCGGGCATTATGGCAGTGAACGTTGCTATCGCCGTAGGTTACAAACTCAACAAGATTTGGGGATCAGTCTTTGCCGTACTCGGCACAATCCTGCCGTCATTTCTAATTATCCTCGCTATTGCAATGTTTCTCACCCCCGACACAATAAAGAACAACGAAACGCTGACACGCATTTTCAAGGGCATCCGCCCCGCCGTAGTGGCACTCATTCTGTCGCCGGTGTTCACCACCGCAAAATCGGCAAAAATCACACTCAGGAACGCATGGATACCAGTGGCAATCTCCGTGTTGATATGGTCGAACCTGCCAATCGTTTCAAGTCCGATCCTCTACATCGTAATCGGCGGACTGTTCGGCTATTTCGTCTATTCAAAGAATTTCCGTGACACGATAAAGAACACAGAAGGAGGCAAACAATGAGCATTTATCTGAAACTTATCTGGGCATACTTCAAAATCAGTATCTTCGGATTCGGCGGAGGCTATGCGATGTTGTCGCTTATCCGCCATGAGATTGTGGACCGCGAATGGATTACCGAACAAATGTTTACCGACATTGTCGCCATCTCGCAGATGACGCCAGGACCTATCGGCATCAACTCGGCAACCTATATCGGCTACACCGTGGGCCACGGAGTCCTCGGCTCTGCCATAACCACACTGGCAGTGATTCTGCCGTCATTTCTGCTTGTGCTCTACACAAGCCGCTTCATTCAGAAACACAAGGACAGCCCTTACACGAAAGGCATTTTCGCAGCTCTGCGTCCAGTGGTGGTGGGACTTATCGGCTCGGCGGCACTCCTGCTGATGAATCGCGAGAACTTCGACGACCTGTTTTCGAGCATTGCCATCTGCGCAGCGGCTTTCGTGATGGCATTTTTCTATAAGATTCACCCCATCCTGATTATCGTGCTTGCCGGACTTGCCGGCTATATTATCTACTGATATGACCTACGAAGAAGCAATTGACTATCTGTTCAACAAAACCTTGGTGTTTCAACACGTCGGTGCCGCCGCCTACAAGCCCGGGCTGGAAACCACACTGCAACTCGACGCATTGTTCGGCAATCCGTCAAAGGCATTCAAGTCAATCCATGTGGCAGGGACCAACGGCAAAGGGTCTACCTCACACCTCCTGGCATCAATTCTCCAGAAGGCAGGCTACAAGGTTGGACTCTACACCTCCCCCCATCTGCTCGACTTCCGAGAGCGCATCCGCGTGGACGGCGAGATGGTGGGCGAAGAGTTTGTAAGCGACTTTGTTGGGCAATTCATCCGTTGCAACTTCGATGGTCGCCAGCCGTCATTCTTCGAACTCGCCACCATTATGGCGTTCAAGTATTTCGAGGAGCAGCACGTTGATATCGCCGTCGTTGAGGTGGGTCTTGGCGGACGGCTCGACAGCACAAACATAATCTCCCCTGCGCTTAGCATCATCACAAACATATCGTTTGACCACACTCAATTTCTCGGCAACACACTTGCTGCAATAGCCGGCGAAAAGGCTGGTATCATAAAGCCGTCCACACCTGTAGTAATCGGCGAATACACCGAAGAGACACGTCCAGTGTTTACCGCCAAGGCTGAGGCTGAGAACGCATCTATTACGTTTGCGCAGGACTGCAATGAAATCCTGTCGTCCGACAGAACCATTGACCGCCTGACACTCCACACTCGCAACTTCGGCACAATTGAAGACCAACTGGCAGGTGAATGCCAGACACTGAACGCCAACACGGTGCTCAATGCCGTAAGGATCTTGAGAAATTGCGGCATCGCAATTGCAGACAACGCCGTTGCCAACGGATTTAAGGGCGTTTGCGACAACACCGGGCTGATGGGCAGATGGATGAAAGTAGGTGACCGTCCGTTCACCGTTTGCGACACAGGCCACAACCCCGGCGGCTTCCAGTATATCACCGACCAACTGACACACTCCCAGTGCAACACGCTGCGCATCGTCATAGGTTTTGTGAGCGACAAGGACATCTCACATATCCTCGACCGTATGCCCAAAGGGGCTGCATACTACTTCACACAACCATCGGTAGCGAGGGCATTGCCTTGCAGCAAACTGGCTGAAACGGCACAACGATTCGGACTTAGAGGCAACACCTACCCTACCGTAACCGATGCCTACGATGCGGCGAAAGCCGATGCCTGCGCCGACGATATGATTTACATTGGCGGCAGCACATTCATAGTGGCAGACCTGCTGACGATGCTCAAAGAGCGCAACTAATCGGGAAGTATTTCGGAAAGTTTGGTGGTACGGTAGTCTGACTTGTTGACATCGAGCAGACCTTGAAGTTGAGACAACGCCTCGGCTATCGACGGTTCTTCGATGAAGTCAGAATGACCGATTTCGTGGTAGCGGTTCATAAATTCCTCGACAGTCATCGACGAGATGTTCATTGCTGGCTGAAACGAGATTGCCCCTTCATCGTCAATCACTGCAGCAAGGAAGCCGCCGTCAATCAGTTTGTCTATCACCTCGTTGACCAGTCTGACAGGGATTTGCTTCTTGTCTGCCAGGTCCTTTTCCCCGAGCGACTTGTCACCCTTCTCGAAACGCTTCACCACCACGGCAATGACAAACAGTGCCACTTGGTCGACATAGCGCGACGAGGCGTTTTTCACCTGATCAAGATAATTGAATCGGAAGAAATTCTGCGAAGAGTAGGTCATCACCGCACAGGCGATGCAGACCGTCCACGACCACTGCATCCAGATAAGAAACAGCGGCAAGAACGCAAAACTTCCGTAAACGGCATTGTATTTTGTCACGGAAATCTGCCCATGGACAAAAGCATACTGGATGAAATAGAACAGCAATCCGCAGACAAATCCCGGAAGAAGTGCGTTTTTCAATTTCACCTTAGTGTAAGGAATCAGCACATTCATGCCCACAAATAGCATGCACAGCAAGAATATAGGGAGCAAATCGAGCAGGAATTTGAGCACCGGCGAGAGTCCGCCTAGCGGCGATGACAACGTGGACTGCACAAAACTCGACAGATAAATCGACAAGCCGCCAGAGCAGATGAGCAAAATCGGCATAATGAGTAGGATGGCGGTGTAGTCGGTGATTATGCGGTAAATCGAGCGACCTTTACGCACGTTCCACACATGGTTGTAGACCGACTCAATCTTGCGCAGAAGACTCACTAACGTCCATAGCAGGAAAATCACACCGATGCCCACAAATACACCTTTCGACAAGGTTGAAAGGAAGCGGTTGACAAAATCGAAGGAATTTTCGAGCATTGCTTGCTGCGCCGGCAAAAGTCGGTACAACTCGTGGACGAGCATTTCCTGCAAGCCGAAGCCTTTCGCAATGGCAAGAAGCAGCGACAGTACAGGAATGACAGCAAGAAGAGTGGTGTAGGTCAGCGAACTTGCCAAAGTCTGAATGTTCTTGTCGAGAAACGACTTGACCGACAAATTGATAATCTTGAGCAACTTCACATACCACACATCGCGCGGATCACGCCAAACGTTCTCCGTGCAATATGCGTACAACTGCCTCAGTTTTCTGACAGCGATACGCGCCGTCAAATATATTGTTCTAATTTTCACCATAAAAATAACAGTACGGCTATAAGCCGGGTTATGTCGCAGCCAACGCCGCGTCCTGTCATTTATCTACGCCTTGTGTCGCCACAAGGCTCTAGCAGCCTACCCCCCGACAATGGACGAGTAACCCTTAAATGCCGGTATACTTGACCTTGCAACCCATAAGATGTGCGGCGCGCTATGTTGCCATAGCACCCGGTGGGCTCTTACCCCGCCTTTTCACCCTTACCACTTGCGTGGCGGTTGTTTTCTGTCACATTACTCTGCCGTCGCCGACAGCTTCCCGTTAAGAAATATGGCACTCTGTGTTGCCCGGACTTTCCTCTTGCCGGCAAAAGAGCCGACAAGCGACAGGACACCGTACTGTTGTTTCTGCAAAGATAGTGCAAGCCGAGCGAACAGCAAAACAAACTTGTTTGATTTTGCTATTCCGAGGCGCAGCCTATCTTATCCAAAGATGCAAGCCGAGCGAAAATCGGCGCAAGGTGAGAGGAAAAATGAAACTTGTTTCGATTTTTCCCGAACCGCAGCCCGATTTATGGAACAGCAAAACAAACTTGTTTGATTTTGCTATTCGAGGCGCAGCCTATCTTATCCAAAGATGCAAGCCGAGCGAAAATCGGCGCAAGGTGAGAGGAAAAATGAAACTTGTTTCGATTTTTCCCGAACCGCAGCCCGATTTATGGAACAGCAAAACAAACTTGTTTGATTTTGCTATTCGAGGCGCAACCTATCTTATCCTCCAAAGAAAAAGCCGCTACCGGAATTGTCCGGCAGCGACCTCTATACTATATCCAACAGTGTTGGACTTATGCTTCTTTCTTTTCAGCCTCAGCCTCGAAAAGTTTGTTGAACTCTTCAACTGAAACTTCCTTCTCATCAAGGCTAACTGCGTCCTTGATAGCGGCGAACAACTTGTCTTCAACAGACTTGTCGATAAGACGCTGACGGTAGTCCTTATTCTTCAAGAAATCTTCAGCGTATTTCTCAACGTATTCGTCAGGAACATTGGTCATACCATATTGAGCGAACTGTTGAGCAGCAAGCATCTTAGCCTCGCGCTTAACATCCTCTTCCTCAACCTTCACGCTGAATGCCTTTGCGATTTTTTCCTTAACCAACTGCCATTCTGCTGCCGGGACCATACGGTCGTACTCAGCGTCAACGTTCTCGTCGTTGATTTTCTCGTTGGTCTTCTTGAGCCATTTTTTGAGGAATTCAACAGGCAACTCCAACTTGCCAACCTTCTCCATAATCACTTTCTGTGCATCGAGAGTGAAACGGTAGTTGCTGTCGAGCATAAGTTGGTTTGCAATCATTTCCTTCAACTTGGTTGCATATTCCTCTTCGTTCTTCACTTCGTCCTTGCCGAACACCATATCGAAGAATTCCTGATTCTTCTCGGCTGGCTTCAAAACGATGATTTCCTTGATTTCGAACTCGAAGTCAGACTTCAAGCCAGCGGCCTGCTCTTTGTCAATGTTGAGCATTGACGCAACTTCTGCCTCGCTACCCTTGCTTGCTGCTGCAGGATTGAACACAACCTTGTCGCCTACTTTCTTGCCGAGGAATTTGTCCTTCTCGCTTGTTGTGCCGATGTATTCCATCGAGATGATTGTGCTTTCAGCGGCAATGCCACCTTCTTTTACAGAACCGTCCTCGTTGAGTTCGGCAACTGCTCCCTTGATGAGGGCTGTTTCGTTAACCTCCTCACCTGGAACCTGCGAACCGAAACGGCGAGTGAAAGCCTCGTCCTGGCGTTGAGCCATTTCGTCGGTAACGGCAATCTTATAGTAAGGCACTGTGATATCCTTGTTCACGTCAAGAGCAATTTCTGGAACCAAACCAACTTCAAACTTGAAAGTGAAGTCCTTCTTGTCGAAATCAACCTCTTGTTTCTCTTCAGCCAAAGGCTCGCCGAGGATACTTAATTTCTCGTCCTCGATAAACTTGAACAAAGCGTCGACAACCTCGCGGTTAACCACGTCGGCAAGTACTTGCTTACCAAACATTTTCTTCAACAAGCCAGCAGGCACTTTGCCCGGACGGAAACCGTCGATATGATGTTTCAGACCAATAGTCTTGAGATCCTTGGCTACTTTGTCCTGATAGTCTTTTTCTTCCAACGACACTGTGATGACACCACCAACATTGCCGTTTTTCTCAATTGATACGTTCATATTCTTATAATAATATTTCTCAATTTTTATGGCAAGACAACCCCGTCCGCCCAACAAAGTGCAAAATTACACTTTATTGCCGCTTTACGCAAATAATAGACTGTCTTTTTAACAAGTATTACTATTACTGTTGCTGTCCTTTTACAAGGCAAATATTCGCCCAGTTTTTCTTTTCGAGCGTCGACACGAGGTGCAGATCCAACGGAGTCGCGACCTTTTCGATGACTGCAATATCGTCGACGTAGAAGCCGCTCAAAAACATTCTACCACCAGGTTCCAGCGCATTGGCATACGCCTGTATGTCGTTAAGGATAATGTTCCGATTGATGTTGGCAAGCACAATGTCGAAAGCCTCGACCTCGGTGACCTGTTCCGCTCCGCCAAGGCGGAACTCCACCTGCGGAGTGCCGTTAAGTTTCTCATTCTCCACGGCATTGTCGTAGGCTGGCGGATCGATTTCCACGCCGACCACCTTCGATGCGCCGCGCATAGCTGCAAGAATGGCAAGGATGCCTGTACCTGTGCCCATATCGAGAACCGACAGTCCCGTGATGTCGTTAGACAGTAGCCGCTCAATCATCATACTCGTGGTTTCGTGATGACCTGTGCCGAAAGCCATCCGGGGATCAATCACGATGTCATATTCGACCTTCGGGAAATCCTTATGGAATGAACTATGGATCACACATTTGTTTTCAAACACTATCGGCTGAAAATAGTTCTTTTCCCATTCACTGTTCCAGTCCTGACCAGGAATCAGTTCTACGGAATGCTCTATCTTCGCAGAAAACGGATAGCCAGAAAGTGCTTCTGCGATACTATCCTCCGAAAAGATCTCTTTTTTCACATAAGCCGAAACGCCGTCGGCATCAGCCACGAAACTCTCGAATCCGCCGTCGGCCAACAGCGCAGACAGGATGTCGCACTCTGCCTCTGAGCACGGCGAAAGTTGGAACTTTACCAAATAATAATCATTCATTCCTCGAAATCATTTTATAAAAAAGGAGACCGCTTAAGTTAAGCAGTCTCCTTTGTGAGGTTCGTGGCGGACTCGAACCGCCGTGGACGGTTTTGCAGACCGTTGACTAAACCACTCATCCAACGAACCATTTTGTCTTTGCGTCTGCAAAGGTAGATTAAATAATCCATTCCAGCAAACTTTTGCAGAGATATTTTTTCGTTTTTTCAACCTTCGGCATCTAATTTATTACCTATCAGCGCAACAACGCTTTCATAATCACCGTCAGCAAATGCCGTTTTCGGGATATAATCGAACGCAAGTCGTGATTTTTCCGGAAACAGGAGTATGCCGGACTTCACAATTTCCACAGATTGGAATGCGTTCCAAGCATACTTTTTTTCGCCCACAGGATTGTCTTCTTCATCCACAAACTGGCGGAGAAGGCATTCTTCCGTTACCATAACCGCCCCTCGGCGAATCGACTCCACACAATTTTCGCCCAATGCATAGAAAAAATAGGCAAAGCCCAACGCCATAGGAAGCATTATGAACACCGACATCAGGGCAACAAACAGGAAATTCACATTTAGCACCGAAAGCAGTGCCAATGCCACCACAACGATAGCATACACCCACCCCCATCGCTTCAGATAGCGTGGATAGAGTTGGCGCATATAGTTACCTGCCGAGAGTTTATAAATCTGGCTTCGTATCATTTCGACGTGTCAAGGAATGAGAAATATACCGCCCCGATGAGCAGAAGGAATGCCACGATGTGATTCCACCGGATTGACTGTCCTTGAAACAGGAACGTGGCTACTACGGTAAATACAAGCAGTGTTATCGCCTCCTGTATCACCTTCAATTGCACCAACGAGAACGGGCCGCCGTTTCCGTCGTAGCCAATTCTGTTGGCTGGCACTTGAAACGAGTATTCGGCGAGGGCAATGCCCCACGAAAACAGGATTACCACCCACAACGGCCAGTTTTTGGATATGCCCAATTCGCCCAAACGCAGATGACCGTACCACGCCAACGTCATGAATATGTTGGAAACAACCAACATTATTATTGTCAACAAACCCGAATTCATCTCTGCGTAAGTTTTATGCCATACTTTGCATACACCGCCATACTCTGCTCGTGGCAGACTTGGCTAATGCCTGTTCCGGCAACATTAAACAATGACTTTATGCTAATGTAGTTTTTCCCGTTATCGTAACCAAAAGAAAACACCTGCTTTTTCAACTCATTAGCCTTATCGCTGGCAGGAGCGCGCCCGGTCTTGTCATCCGCACGCAAGTCGGACGGAATACTATCCATCTTTACTGGAGCCACCACACCACAAGGCGGATAGCCTAGCACTGTCCACATAACGATATCCTTAACTTCTTCCGGTGAGTTCACGCCCTGGATGGCAATCGAGGCAGAGGATATGCGCCGAGGAATAAAATCATTGTCCGTAATCCACTCCACCGAGTCGTTGGCAAAGTCCTTACCGATAAGCGAATGGTAGTAGGAGCGCGACAACTTTTCGGTAAACACCGCAGGCGTAACGCTGCGGCTTTCCAGATAAGGCATCAGCAGATGGATGGCAGTCGCCTCACGCACATAGCCATAGCCTTCCCTCTCGCGTCCAGACTTGGAATAGTTCGTGCGTACCATATACTCCTCAACGTCGTAGCGCGCATATTTCCAGTTGTCCGTCTCAAAATATGCAGCATTTCCGTAGGCATCAATCACTCCAAAATTAGCCTCTACACGGAGCGGCTTTGGGAGAGAGTCGAGCAAGTTGGCAAAATCGTCAACCGTGCGGCACAAGCCCAACGCCTTTGCCATCAGCACCCCCTCCTTGTCCATCACCGTAATGGTGTCGTTCTTCAGATTGTAGGATGCAGTGTTCATTATGGCAAATCCACAGTCGTTCATTCCCATCCAAGCCTCGCGGCACAACGTGTCGGAACTGTTGAACAGCGCCACATACGGGATTTGCCCCACAGAGTCAATCCGCTCAATCTTGTTGTTCAGGTCGCTCGTGTCGCGGTGCTTCCACATTATCGGACGTCCGTCGGCAGTGCATTTGCCCGAGACAATAGCCGACGTGCAAGCCTCAGCCGTAACCGCCGCGATCGCCACCGCCAATACAGTCAATACAAACTTCTTCATAGATACAAAGATAGCACAACCCACGAGAACTGAAAAGAAACCCACCCCCCAAATTTCATTTCCATCACTTGCTGCAACGGCAAAATTACATTATGCGGTCCCGACCTATCTGTTGTTGAAAATACTTGGCATAGGCTACCCCTAAGTCCTTATGCAATCTCCAAGGCTTCCACTATTTTATGCCCTTACTAACACTCATTTTCTTTCCCCTTGACAAATTGTCACGTCTATCTGCCTTTACTTTATAAAATGCTTTATAAAACCATTTATCACGAAAAAGCATACATTTATTGCTGCCGACATTTTGTTTATTCTTTCGTTTTCAGTCTGTATTTCCCATACCTGACGGATGCTCTTCCATTTATTTGAAGACAATGAACCTGACACCACACGATAATGCGACAATACTTCATCCAGCCCCAAACACAAAGTGCCGTTTCTCATCAACATTAGCCAAGTGGCATAATCTTGCCCTCCACGCCGAAGTGGCATTTGAAAATCTCCTGTTTGGTTGCGATCTACAATTGTTGTGGACGTGGCTATCATAGTGTTGTGGAGCAAGAAACGATAACTTATCTTTTCCCGAACATTGCGTACAGAGCCAAGGGGATTCCCCATTTCGTCCACCGTATCCATGGCAGTACAACTGATCGCCGCACGATGCTTCTTTATGAAAGCCATCTGTTTTTCAAGTTTGCCTTCCGCCCACATATCGTCACCGTCAAGAAAGGCCACATAACGCCCCGTTGCCATATCGAGAGCCTTATTGCGTGCCACAGCCGCACCACTATTCTTTTCAAGTTTGTGATACACTATGTTGGGAGACTTCTCCTGCAACCGTTTAATGATAGCTGCCGCCCCATCAGGTGTGCAGTCATCCACCAAAACCACCTCTATATCGGGATAGTTTTGGTTTATGACCGAAAGTATTGTCTGTTCGATAAATCGCGCTACCTTATATACAGGTATGATTACCGATACACGTTCGTTTTCGTATAATGCCATATCTTAGTAAATAGGAGTAAGCCAGTCAAGGCGGTTTTGTAACTTGCCCTGCACGCACTCCAAATATTTAAGGTGAATGTCCTTTGTCACTTCACCTTGCTCGCCAGTACCGATTGGATAACGGTCAATGGTGTAGACTGGTGTCACTTCCATTGCGCTGCCGCAGAGGAATGCTTCATCTGCCATATATACTTCTGTACGGTCTATCGTGCGTTCTTCAAACTTAAATCCGAGTTCTTCGGTTGCCAACTTTATAATGGTATCGCGCGTGATAGATTCCAACACGCTATCAGTTAGGCAAGGGGTTATCAACGTGTCTCCTTTCACCATGAAGAAACAACTGCCAGGACCTTCGGCAATCTTTCCGAATTCATTCAAGAAGATGCAGGTATCATATCCGTTGCGCAATGCCTCACGCTGACCTACGCGGCTGTTGATATAGTTGGCACCACACTTTATTCGGGGACTTAAATTTTCATCGCTGATGCGTCTCCATGATGTTATGCAGCAGCTCAGACCTTTCTTATTATACTCTGCGCTTGTACGTCCGCGTGGAATGGGAGCCACAAACATCTCTACTGGGCCGTCAGAGCCCCACGAACCGAATCCGTCTACAAATAAGGTTTGTCGTACCGAAAGATTCTCATCATACTCATTAGCCTTTACAGTGTCTACCAATGCTTTTGTAAAATCCGCCTTAGTATATTTCAAGTCAAATTGTATCAGTTTTGCCGAGCGTATCAAGCGGTCATAATGGTCGCTTAGCCGGAAGGCATACAGTTGTTTCTGTTCGTCATTCCAATAGCAAGGAATTCCCTCAAACACATTCAATCCGAACTGTGATGTCGGCGACAACACGTTCACCTTTGCATCGTTTACATTCAGAATCTCGCCTTTCAGCCAAATTCTACGATTTGCCACATCATATTTCATCTTATCTAAATTTAAATTTGTTTATCTTTCTTGTTTACATTTCATCGGGCAAATGGGCTATACGCTTCACTTCTTCATCATCGAGTGCAGCCGATTCTTCTGCACTCATACCTTCTCGCTGTTCTTCGTTGATATTGGCACTTTGAAAAACCTTAGCCACAGTCCACCATATTATTTTTGCATCCAGCCAAACCCCATCTTTCTTAAAGCGGTCTATGTATTCATTGTCAAGCGTAACCTTCTCATCCCATGAGTTTTCGTTTCTGCCCTTACATTGTGCCAAACCAGTTATGCCGCCTTTCATCTGAAAGCGTTTCTTGTATTTTTTGTTCAGCGTGTCAAAGTCGCCCAACTCATAGGTGACGCACGGACGAGGGCCTACTACCGAGATATCTCCTTTCAACACGTTAAAGAGTTGTGGCAATTCGTCTATTGAGGTCTTTCGGATTATCGCTCCAGATTTTGTTATGCGTGGATCGTTGTCATAACTGAACAATCCCGATCCCAGATTCTCAGCATTCACCACCATCGAGCGATACTTCCACATTTTGAACACACGACCGTCCTTTGTCCTGCGACCTTGCTTAAACAGTATCGGACCTTTTGAGTCGCACTTTATCCAAATGCCTACTATTATCCAAACAGGCAACAAAACAACTATGGCGCAAACTGACGAGAAGACATCAAAAAGTCTCTTTATCAAGAGATTGAATCGAAACCACATAACATTAAAAGTTGAAGGTATGGAATAGGTCGTCAAATACTTCGCCTCTCTTTATCACGTCTATTTGCTCTCCCCTGATGTCAAGCACGGGGAAGTTGGGCAAGATGAAAGGTGGCTTCATTACAAGAGAATAACTGCCGCAGTTACTAATTACAATAGCATCCTCATGCGCCAACTTTCCATTGTAGCCATGATAGATCACGTCACCCTCAATACAAGTAAACCCCACCATGTCAAGATGCTTAAATTCCTGTTGTTTGCCACCCATAGCTATCACTTCCATCGGAGGATTGATGCCGCTCATGCTGATATTCTTCTGACTTCCCAAAACCGTTGCAAAACTCTTGCCACGAATATTTTTGATAGTCTTTACCGTACCCACAAACTTCATACAGTCGCCAACTACGGCACTTCCAGGTTCTATCAGCAGTTCCGGCTTTACTTCTTTGTCGGCAAAATAATCAGCAAAGACGGTTGCTGCAGCCTCTGCATAAGCTTGATAGTCTGGAATCTCGTTCGTAAACTGAGCTTTCAGCGAGTCTGCCATCTTGCCGAACAGTCCTCCGCCTATGTCTATGCGCTCTGGTATTATGCCAAGGCGGTCTATCAGTTCCACCATGCCTTTAGCTCGTGCTGGCCAATATTCTATTTGTCGCTTTGCAAAATGGCACTGGAAGTTGATGAAGTGTACGTTTTCCGTTGTAGTAACGAACTCCAACACTCTCTTGAAGTCATCGCTATCTACATCAAAGCCGAAACGGCTCACAACTCCGTCACCCACTTCATAATTGCAGCGAATACCCAAATCCAATGTTTTATCCGGATATCTCGCAGCTATATCCTTTACAATTTTCAATTCTTCTATGGAGTCAATATTGTCGGCACCGCCAGCAACAAGAAACTCTTCTAACTTCTTTGGATTCTTAATCGGCCCATTCCAGATGATACGGTTAGGTTTCACCCCTACACGGAGTGCTATCTCCAATTCCATCTCACTCACTACTTCGGCATAACCACCAAGTTCATTGACTATTTTACAAAACTTTGGCGTGTAGTTTGTCTTGTATGAATATGCTATGTTAAAGTTTGGATATATCTTGCGAAACGTATCTCTCAACTCAATGAAATTCTTTCTGTACTGCACACTATCCAACAGATAGAAAGCATCACCATACTCCTTGCGGAGTTTGCTTATTACTTCTTTATTCAGTATCATCATTTCTTGTTGTTTATGTTCTCTACTATTTTGTCTACCGCTTTCACCACATGCTCATGGTTGTTCTTGAAATAGTCCACAGCTCTCTGCGCCTCTTCTTCCAACTTCCGTATCTCGGCTATGCCCATATTGAATATCCGTCTGATTTCCTCCAAGTCGGTTATAACTTTTGTGTTACAGAAACTCCTACCCACTATCACCATCGAACTTCCTAAGCGATAGTGTTCTTTCAATACGTATGCCCCCGGCAATGCTCCTGAATGCAGACTCGCAATACCACCAAAACCGAAAGGTATACCTTTAGCACGGATTTTACGTGTCAACTGTTCCACGATGCCGTCAGTCAATAGTTGGAACATAAATTTCATACCCATTGCAAGATGCAGGTCGTTCAATCCAATGTGAATCATATCTACCCCCGGCACATTCAATATTTCATCCAACAATATCGCCGCCTCTGGTGTTTCAAGCAATAGGCAAGTCTTAACGTCTCTGCTATATTTCTTTGAACTGTCTTTTACATAGTCCACGAAGTCTGTCACTTCCTGCACCGTATGGAAGAACGGAAGCATCAGTATGTCAGCACCGGCTTTGACGGCAGCTTCAATTTCGTCTTTAGAGTCAAAGTACCCATTATGAACTTTGTGTATCGGATTCACACGAACTAACACTTTGGCTTTTCGTACAGCAGCCTTAACATTTCGAATATCCTCTATCGTATGATGATTCTGCACTGTATCAAGCCCTCCTTGACGGTCATCTTTGCCGATAAATTCCATATCGACAAAAATCCAATCGACACCCGCTTGTTCCGCAATTTGCGCAACAGCAGGGTCGTTGGTTATATACATTAAGTTTAGTGCCATTACTCTAATATTTTTTGAGCAGCCTTTTTAACAAAGGCTATCTCCCTATACAACCACTTATGTTGGAATCTATCCCAACGATCAGCATAATACTTGAACTCGTTTCTTCCTGTAAGGTCATACATCACATTCAGTTGAGCCACATGAAGTTTGTGATAGAATGGGCTGCATATACGCTTACCGTCTTCATACATACTCCAATAACTGAGGTCAAACTTTGGTAACCATTTTACCATTGTTTCCAATGTTTTATCACGTATATTCTTAGTTTTTTCATCTTCTTTTATGGTAAGGCAATAATCCCATAATCCCCAAAAAGAGAATATCCAGCCATTTAAGATTAAGGGGTCTTTGGGACATTCGTACAAGAATACTCCATCCTCATTATATAAGGTCGGCCCTCCTTCTTCAAAGGAGGTCAGCATAAAAGACATTGCCTTTTTGAAACAATCCAAATACTCCTCGTCACCAGTTTCATTATAAGCACGGATTAAGAGAGAAACTCCTTCTCCTTGTGCCATAGCGGAATACGGATATGTCGGGTTTTCATATGCAAATGTCACCCATGAACCATCTTCTTGTTGGTTATCTACACCCCAGTTGGCACAGGCAATAACCTTATCAAACATTGACTTGTCTTTCTTACCTGAAGCCCAATAAAGGTCGTATGAGGCCAAGCCATATTGGAAAATTGCTATTGAAAAATAGATTTCCTCTCCTGTATCGACAAACGATTTTGGTACAGAGTCATCCTTCAAACCAAATCTGGAGACCTTCTCTGTGAGATTATTATAATAACCTACAACCTTATCTTTTGCATAATAGAGTCCTTCACTTTGATTGACATGATGAACGCTATTACCACTAAGCATGTTATACCATTTCTTTATTTTATATATTGATATTGCCATTTTACTCGAATATTTGCGTTAATATATTCTTTGCTCTTTTGGCCGAGAACCGCTCACTAAGCTCATAGCTCCTCGCTGCCATACGCCTCCGCAATGTTTGATTGGTTAGCAAAATCTTAAAAGCCTCAACATAGGCTGTTGTGTCATTGGTTTCACACAGGAAACCATTATCCCCATTGTTTACAAATTCGCTATTATACTTCCAGTCTGAGGCTATGATAGGCAACGATGCCATCAGTGCTTCCACAAGTATTCCAGGACAACCCTCCCCAGAGTAATGGGTGGGGAATATAAGGGCATCATACTTTTTCAACGTCTCTATCACTTCTGTGGGTTGCAACACGCCCTTATATTGAAAGTTGCTTATTTCCTTAAGATTTTGGTCATAATAGCCGTCTTTCTTTTGTCCATAGAAATCAATTGACACATACTTATCCAAGCCATCCTTAGCCAAAAGTTTCGCTATTTCTTTTAACGTATCCAAGCCCTTTGCCTGCTCCACACGAGAAATAAAACAAAGCCTTAAGAAATTACCCCCCCCTATTTTACTTGTATATTCACCTATATATTGGCTCAAATCGGGGGCTGCGAAATCTTTACGTTTTATAAGAGCATTCGCCTTAAGCTGATACAGAAGTGTTTTGTTGTTTGCTAACATCACCACTTTCTCTATCAACTGTTGCAATCCATTTTCAAATGGAACAATGTATCCACTTCTTCCATCATCAACAAATTCGCGAGCATGCTTCCATTCTGTTACAATTACAGGTATACCCGATATATAGGCATCGACCACCGAGCCTGGAAGCCCCTCTGTATAATAGTGAGTGGGCAGAAGCATTACATCATATAGGCTCAACGTTTCATGAATTTCTTGGGGCTGCAAAACTCCACGATATTCTACAAAATCATACCTAGCCACGCATTCTTCAAAATACTCTTTTTCATCCGTCGCAATAGGACCATAGAACGTGATAGAGAATTTTTCTTTCCATCCATGCCCTACTATGTAGTCTGCTAAAGCAAAAATCCAATCTAGTCCCTTTTGTTTTTTCACACGAGCCATAAAGACAACTCTAAGTTTGTCTGCTTCCACTGGGCATGGTTGATAATCGAAGAAACGAAAATTCGGAAATATATCCACATTCTTATAGTGGTAATATTCTTCCAAATCCTTCTTTAATCGTTTCGTTTCCACATGAATACCTGCAATATGCTTCAACATCGCACGATGCAATGGCAAATGCGTGAGAAACTCCTTCAACCATCCTCCCACCACAAAATAGTGTATTTTAAAGCGGAACAAGAGGGAGAGAAGGGAAATAATGGGGAAGAATACTCGTAAATTATTGTTTGCTGGCAGATAGAACAACGTGTCACACCGAATTACCTTCCAAAACATCATAAAAACAGAAAATGCATTGCGCCTGAGACTCTGCGTGTCAAACCAATCCACGTTGTTTTCGCCCCTCTGTTCCGTCGTCAAACGATACACATCTCTCGTCTTTACCGTTTGCCCATCCAACTGATTCGTCAGATAGCCGAAATATCCCAATACAAGTATCCTTCGTTTTTTACCCATTCTACTTTCTGCTATTAGCCCACCTTTATCTTTCGATACGCTCTCTATATAAATTTACATATTGCTCCGTCATCTTCTGAGAGGTGAAATCATTAGCTCTTACTATAGCGTTACGGCCTAACTTTTCTCTCAAATCCTGATTAAGTATGAGGGTTTCTACTTTCTCGGCAATATCCTCAGCAACAGGACTACACAACAAGCCATTTTTCTGATCTTCAACTATGTCTGGCATTCCTCCTACGTTGCTTGCTACTATAGGTAGAGCCGTTCCCATTGCCTCTATTATCGTCATCGGCATCCCTTCATATTTTGAAGGAAGAAGGAATATATCTGCCTCTTTTAAATGCTGATAAGGGGCGTCACAAAGGCCATATTCTATAATATAATCTGTGGCATAATAATTAGAAATGCTATCAGAAATCGTCTTTCTCAAAATTCCGTCACCCCAAAGATGGAGTTTAATATTGGGGTATTTACTATGAAGCAGAACAATTGCCTTAATCATTTCTGTATGGTTCTTCTGTTCGCTGTACCTACCGATGTGAAGAATGTTTATCGTTTCTCCTATTTCATAAGAGGTTTTTCTCTTACAATTTTCTAATGGTATGCCATTATATATTACTGGAATCTTGGTTTCTTCTAACTTATATTCTTCTATAATGCTTTTCTTGATTAGTTGGGTGAGAGCCACAGGCACTAGCCCACAACAATGGAAGAAGAAATTATTAACCCTCCGCGCTAAATGCGTATTTTCCTTTTGAGCTACATTATGTACGGTGTGAATCCGAGCCTTTACATTCAGCCCCAAAGAGGCTAGAATCGCATACTGGGCGGTATATCTGTGTGTATGTATCACATCGGGCTTTGTTCTTTTTATTAAGGAACGTATCTTCCCGAGCATACTTCTATCAAATCCTAATTTCTTATCCAGAAAAACAATTTGAATGCCTCTTTCTTTCAAGCGTTTGGTTATTGCTGATTCATAAGTATACAAGCTTACGATAGTCACCTTATGTCCCTTCCTCGCTAATTCTGTCGATAAGTTTTCACACATCGTTTCCGCCCCAGCTATAGCAAACTCTGGCATAAATTGAAGTATCTTCATAATCATCTAATTAGTTTGTGTATTTTTCTCAGTAATATCAACAACTTATGTAAGATTGTTAAATTTCCCCCCCCGAGTCGAGCATAAAGAGACAACTTGTCTGTGAATGCCATATAGGGATGCTTAAACACTTGCTGCTTCAAGTGTCTTTCCTCTTCCCAATTTATGGGATAAGGAAGGCCGCTCAAATCTATAGTAGATAAATAGCGAAGATGAAACAGATTACTACTTATTTCATCCTGAAACAGATGAAATCTCTTATTGAAATTGGATAGAAAACAATCGACTTCTGCAATTGAAGCAATCTTTCTCTCTGACACGGAATGCGCTATTGAAGATACATTCTGCTGATTATAATGATAGACCACTGAAGGTTCATAACTAATCTTATGAGCATAATACACTAACTGATAAACCACAAAGAGATCCTCCATCATAGAAGATTTTTCTCCTAGAAACTTTATAGGGTTGTTTATAAGCAAAGAACGCCTTATCATTTTATTACACCATGAGCCATGAAGAGTGCCAGCCAATAGGTCGTACAAGATTTTTTCCTTGTTACCTCCATGTATATCGGGGACTACATCTACCACCTTATTTGAATATTCATATTTTATGTTCGTAACCACTATGTCACTACCATTCTTCTCTGCATCCCAATAAAGTTTCTCCACATAATCCTGGTCTATATAATCATCAGAGTCGAGGCAAAGAATGTATTCACCTGTTGCCTGCTTAATTCCTTCCTGACGTGAATAGGCTAGCCCCTTATTCTGACTATTTTCGATTAATTTAACGCTAAGACTGGAATAACGCTCTAATACCTTTTTCAATATTTCTACCGAAGCATCTGGAGTGGAATCATTCACAAAGATGTACTCTATATCAGAACTTATTGACTGGTTGAAAACGGAAACGAGGAAACGCTCTATCCACTTCTCGACCCCATAGATTGGGGCTATTAACGATACTTTCATCACATTCTATTCTAATTATGTTCTACCAAAAAAGCCCCTTGCCAAGTAAATAAGGAAGCGGCGCTATGTATAAATCTAACGGAGTGTTACAAACTAATGCCCCGCCATTGATGTAGCCATATCGTTCAAATATGTCCCAAGAGCAGGCAAACACTAAAAAATAAAGAGTCTTTTTATGAGTAGGGAAAAAGGTCTTAAACCATAAAAACAAACAGAAAATACGAGTGAACCAATAATAACGTGCTCCTATAATTGGTATAAACTGAATGAAATTAATAAAGGCAAAGGCAAGCAAATAAAAATGATAAAATCTTTTAGTTTCATTATCATTAAGTATAGTGTCTCTTCTCCTTATCATTTCCCATGTCATGTAAATATAAGTTACACGCATCAGCAAATGAAAACTATCAGTAATCCAATAAAAACCTGACTTCCCTTCATTAAGAACAAACGTAGAATAAGATTCATCATCCATCTGTCTTTCTGCCCAAACACGCAAACTATCTGGCAGAAAACCCACATCAATATTAGATAATAATCCAGCATCAAAGAACATAAAGGGGATGGAAACCATGGCTGCTATCTCAAGAATCCGAGTCTTTCGTGGAATGACAATAGAGATTAGGAACAAAGCCACATAGACCCATAAGCCAGAATGACATAACGGAGCCAACAATGCCAAAGCTATATATGAATACTTATTTCCATAGCCACAATAATAATATATACTGGATAGTACACATATCCAAAATCCAGTAGCAAAACGCGGATTCTGTACAGTTACAATATCACGCGGCAATATAAACATAGCCAATATCCCGAAGCTCAACAAACTTCCAGCAATAAATCTTCTATCGCCCGTTATGTGCTTTAAAACCCTCAATTGACATAAAGCAACTGGAACGGCAGCAAACAAAAAGAAGAAATGATAATTATCACCAAATAAAGCTTTCGTCAACCATGTTAGCACATTTTCATAGATATCTTTTGGAGCATCTGATGACATTCTAAAGTAAGAACTTATTTCATCCGATATTTGGGTGAAACTGTAATTTGCATCTAGAAATCGATCTCTAATGCCCATAAAGTCATCATACCTCTCCGTCATTCCCGTTTCTGAGAAATGCCAACATACCAACAGGCTAAACAAGAAGAATATCAGATAGGAAGATTTCGTATTGGGCCTTTTCAACGCATATATCCAGGTAGCAAAAGGCCAAAATATAAACATAAGTAACTTTACGCCTATAGAGTGCTGAGATTCTCTAGCCCAATTTAATCGATATTTGCCCATAGCTACAATCCGCTTAATAGTTCTTCCCATTCCTGAACTATGGTTGAAACATCAAATCTCATAACCTTCTCTCTGGCATTCTCTGATAATTTCTTCCATTCCTCCTTGTTTGTTGCAATAGAGCTAAGTGTATGAGCCATAGCCGAGGCATTGGGATTACAAATCAACCCACTCACTCCATCGTCTACAATATCAGTCAAAGTGGCATAACTATTCATCGCTATGGGCACACAACCCATAGTCATTGCCTCTGTTACAACCATTCCCCAACTCTCCCAATAGGAAGTCATACATAAGAATTTACACTTCTTATAATAAGATTCTATATTAGACTGTACTCCTTCGAAACACACTCCTTCTATATGATTTCTTGAAGCATACCGCTTGCTATATTCTAAATCATTGCCATCGCCTACTACATAAGCCTTCCAATCCTTATGGCTTCGATAGAAAATCTTCCATGTATCCAGAAAGCCAATTATATTTTTTGGGGTATTTTCTACTCTTGCAGCCCATAACACGGCATTTTCTCTTTCCTCATAAGAAGGCACAACCACTTGTCTGCTAAATGTGTTGGGGTTATAGATATAGGTGAATTTTTCAACAGGAGCATTGGGAAGATGCTTTGTAACACTAGGATAGAACTTATCCGATATAAAACACAGCTTTGCAGCCACAGGGAAAACCGCCTCAAAGTGCCTTTGACAATCGGTTGAAAACCATTTCCTATAAATACAAGGAAACACAAACGAGGCCAATTTAAACACTAATTGACGCACATTATGAGCAGGTGATTGCCAAATACGTGTCCTTGTAATATTATCAGAATAAAAAGGAACTATATGCCAAGTAAACACGGCCTTCCTCTGCAACCTTTCCGGTAGGCATTTTACGAATTTTGCCGTTACCTCGCAAGATGCCTGACAAATCACATGAGTGATATTATGCTCCTCTGCGATTTGAATTAATTTTTCTCGTTCTTCCTCATCTGTATCTATATTCTCTGATATAAAGTACTGAGGAGCGGAAAAATCTTTGTAGGAAAGATATTTTTTATCCTTATAGCAGAGGTAGACTACACGATGCCCTCGCTGTTGCAGCCCCTTACTCAATATATCTGTAACTCTTTCAACACCCCCCAAACGTGGCACTATGGGACAAGGTGATATAAAAAGAATATTCATCCTAATTCAATGATTTAATTAAGTACCCCATCGATTGCTCTCGAAGTTTTGCTAATATTTGATCAACCTCTCTATAATCTATAGCCTGCTTCCAAGGTTCTGCTCTATCCAATTCTTCTATTGAATAGAACACTCTATTTTGTAAACCTAACAACGATAACAGACTAACAATTCGAGTGGCTCTTTCCTTTTGTAATACCAATACTGCAAAATTTCGATGGTGCACAAGACTCATTGCTACGCCATGAAATGACGGAGTAATCACAAACTTCGCTTCGGCTATATCCTTTATCCAACCTTCTAGCGAATTACGATTCCAAACAATCGAACCTAAAATCTTAGTATTCCAGTTCGCATTGACAACATTTAAGCGCAACTGTTCACCTAACCTTACAACATATTTTCCTAACTCAAGCTGCTCCGAAAGGGGATAGTATACTAATGATTTTTTCTCTTCAGTAGAGCCTATCAAGTTACGAAAGTCTCCCAACAACAGAGTTGGATCCAACACTTGCTCCGCATCAAGGTCAAAATCATTCTTCAGTATCCTTACACCTGTATCCTCGCGACAACTTATATTTGAAAATTGCCTTAAAAGTCTTCCGACCTCTCCCTTCAACTTGGGATGTTTCCACATTGAAACTCCAAAACTACTTGCATAGGACACACGTTTGACACTTTCACTGCCGAAATCAAGGAAAAAGACATTCGTAAAATCCTTCACAATGTCAGGATTCCACACTTGATCGCTCCCTACCATATATACGTCTGCTATCGGAGGATTCCGCTGTAAATCCTTCAAGCTTCTATATCTCTGTGAAGTAAGGATGTAGGTGTTCCAAAATCTTTTAAACTTGCGTTGGCTTGGCCCGAAGCTTGATATTAGATTTCCTATTTTACCTTTAAAGTTGGAAAGATGTAGGTCGGAAAGACGAATGTCTATCAACTCCACATTATGTCCTAACTGTTGAAGAACCTGTATGGTAGCATAGGCTTGAAGTTCTGCACCATAATTCTTCTCATGCCATATTGTGAGCAAAGCTATTCTCATTATATTCTCTTCTTACAACGTTGAACAATGGGTCTGATCCAATCCTTAAGTTTGCCCACAACGACTTTCCTTTTATATTGCCAGCCCAAATCACCATAGCGTTTAGCTACATATCGGAAGCCCCTTGCTGAATAATCTTCAACAAACTTTGAGTGAAGAACATTTGCTTGGGCTGGATGTTGTAATTGGGGCTGTAAACAATTCTCTAACCCTCGTTCTTCACAAATAGCAAGTTCTTTTACCGAGTCAAATAACTTCTGTCCTTTATCAGAATTAATCAACACCAACGACACCCCCTTTTCATCATTTAAGGGAGATTCCTTTTCTAGTCCCCATAGGTCTCCGATGGTGACGTCCCCCACTCTCTTTAAATTGGTAAAATGACAATGCGAACAACTCTCACGCACTGAAAAACCAGCAAAATACATTTCATTGCTTGTCCTTCCATACACTTTTTTACCATTTGCAAATAGATAACTTTCGGTTGCTCCATGCCATCCAAAATGTTTGTCACGGAAACAAGCCTTCACTATCTTCGAACGGTGTTTCTCTTCTAGATAACTTACATTATCCATCCATATTTTCGGAGAGGGAACTCCATGACATATAATATCTACACAAAATAATCGTTCATGCAATCGTCGAGGAATATAAGATTTAAGACCTGCAATTTGGCAAGCTGTTCCTGAGAATAAAACCTTTTGTCCATCTCTTAAATCTTTCTTTATTTGAAGAAATACACCTTGCAAATCACTCTGAACGTATTTCGACATCCGTAAAGCCTCTAAAGTCTCCGCATTCGTTGCCTTTTGATGCGTCACCCGCCAGGTGTCAGTGAAGGCAGCCCCATACACAATTCCGTCTTGTTTTATAAAATGATTGGCTATAGCATAAAACGCGCCTCCACTCTGACTTCTTTGTAATTGGCCTTCTGGAAGAACTCGAAACTGATAGGCTCGAGGATAATCATAATTCGTGTAACGCTCGTATTCATCTTTAAACTGACAAACCTTATCACATAAGCCACAATCAACGCAGAGGCTTACATTTACCTCTGGATACAAAAATCCAAGACTATCCGGTTTCATCGTAATTGCACCCTGAGCACACACACTACTACAAGCCGTACAACCACAACAATCTTTCTTTTCCTCAAGCCTTATCATCAATCTTTGCTATAATCGTAAATCATATCCTGCCCATAAACAAGCATCACATTTCGTGATAAAACCCTTAGCGGACTTCCGCCATGCACACAATAAGATTCAAACTTTCCACCTCTTGTTACCACGCTCCCCATTCCGAAGATACAACGCTCTGGAGTTTCCACCGAATGCATCACTTTACACTGAATTCCGAACCAGTTATAATCACCTATTTTTATGGGTCCATAAGCTCGTTTAAACTTCTGCTTTTCCATATCATATAGTGGATGAAAGTTGGTGTCCATAAAAACACTGTCCCAACCTGCCCACGTGCCTTTACCAAACTCTATACCCTTGAAACTAACGATTTTAATAGAGGTTGTTGCTACAAAATCATCTCCAAAAACGATGGTGCTACTAGGTCCCTGAACAATAAACGAGTTATTCCCTATTTGACATTTTCCCTTAAACACGATAGTCCCCCCTTGAAGTGTGAGGTGAATGCCATTGTTAGGATACATATGGCCTCCCATAAACCCCAAGCGAATCATACCATATTTCAATGGAGCATCAATCACAAGTTTACTTTTCATTTTCCAACAATGAGGCTTATACACTAGAATGGGCATTCTGAGAGCCTGTAGGAGGGGTAAACTTCTTAGATTGAACATCAATGACGGAACGAACGACACTATTCTAACCCACAATTCCTTAAAGTGTCCTTTATTTATTCTTTTCATTTGCTCTTATTTTGTTAATTTTATCTTTCAAGAATAGCCTTTCTGAATGAGTGAGTCCGAAAAAATAAATAAGTAGGATAGAACCTAACTCCGTAACTATCAAGTTCAAACATAATCTCACCATATCTGAATTTAATAAGTACACCACAAAAAAAGGCAGTATCAGAGAAAGGAGGAACACACCAATGCTCTTAACCACTACTTGCAAAAAGAAAGACTGAACTGGGAACTGCAGCATTTTTCTAAGAAAATACAAGCGTAAGCCTAAGCAAAGAAAACTTACGAATATAGCACATCCAACGGTGGATATTGGAGAGAAACCCAATTTTAGTAAAAGGTAAGCAAGAGGAAAATTGAGCAAATTCAAACCACCTACACCCATCTGATAGTTCTTTATTTTACCCGTTGCCAGGAGTAACTGGGTTAATGGGGAGGAAAAAGAATCTACCAAAGTTAGAAGCAATATTAGCTGCACAAATTCTACTGCATAGGTAGGAACTTCTACAAGCCAAATGCTGATTATATATTTTGTTTCTGCAATAATTGGTATGCAAAGTAACATTAATAGAAAAAAAATAAACTTGGAACTTCTTGATACTAAGTTAACATACCTTTCTCTATCAGCCACCGCAAACGACTTTGTTATTTGAGGATTGACTGCCATTGAAAAATTAGATGAGAAGCTACCTATAGCAGAATTTACTTGCATAGCTATACCTCTGGCTGCATTCACCACCGGACCACAAAACACATTGATAAGTAAGTTTATTCCCTGATCTCTTAACACACCCGAAGTTACACCAATAAAATTCCAACCTGCAAAGCCAAACATTTCCTTAACAAGTGTCTTATCAAAAATCAACCGTCCTTTGGTTTCCAAGAAATTTTTTGAGCAATATCGTCCATACAATAAGCGAGTGGAGATGGAAACCACACACATCAAGATGGAATAGTACACCAACGAGTCGAGTGGAGACCATAGAATAGCAAAAGCAATGGCTAATCTCGCCACCCCCTCATATATTCCAATGTATGCGAAAGCTGACATCTTTTCATAGGCTATGATAAGTGCATTATAAGGAACACTCAGAACATTTATAACAAAGGTGATAATCGACAATTGGAAAACCCAATTAGCTGCAACAATTCTCGTTTGAGGGATAACCATGTGATAATTAAGAAACCACACAGCAATGCTTTCTCCTAGCAAAACAATTATTAAACAAATTATAATCTGAATTATAATTGCAGTTGAAAAGACTCTTTGTCGATCTTCTAACGAGCTATTAACCAGTGAAAAAGTAACATACCTACTTATCGCGCCAGCCAAAGACGTTGAAACCATTGAGAACATTCCAACAAAGCCAGCTACTACATTATATATGCCATAATCCTCTACCCCTAATGCATTCAATACGACTCTACTCGTATATAAGGAGATGACCATTAAGAATAGCATCCGAATATACAGAAACACCGTATTTTTTGCTATTCGGGAATTATTAGATGTTTGAGCCGACATATTATGTTTATAGTATCGTTCTTGATTTTCTAAAGTCGGATCATCAATGACAAACAATGCACTATGTAAAGTATGGATTTCATTTTGTAAGGGAGAAACATCTGACACACATTTAATCTCTTCTGAAAATGTCGCGTGTGTAAACTTTGTCTTCAACGTCGGTCAGGCAGTCGTCAAAGCGGTTGGCGATGATGGCTTTGCTCTGTGTCTTGAACTCGGCAAGGTTGTTGACTACTCGGCTGCCGAAGAAGGTTGTGCCGTCTTCAAGCGTAGGCTCGTAGATGATTACTTCTGCCCCCTTGGCTTTTACTCGCTTCATAATGCCTTGGATGGCGGACTGACGGAAGTTGTCGGAATTGGATTTCATCGTCAGGCGGTATACGCCAATTACGCAATTGCCAGGCTCTACCCCATACTGGTTGTTGCTTGAATAGTCGTACCAACCAGCCTTGCGCAATACCGCATCCGCAATATAGTCCTTGCGAGTCTTGTTGGACTCAACGATGGCTGTCATCATGTTCTGCGGAACGTCCTGATAGTTGGCAAGGAGTTGCT
>CAVKNU010000325.1:26007-46637 GCA_963657465.1 Lachnospiraceae bacterium | reverse complement strand
ACGGTGAATGTTACAGGCATCAAGACTGTTGTGGATTTTTTCAAGAATTTCATTTTGATAATGTTTTTGTTGTTTACTTGTAAAATTGCCGTCTATTCCGAGCTGTCAGCTGAATTATTTATAGTCCCTTCAGCAAGGACAGGATACGAAAAATGTAAAGAAAACATTAATCGTTGTTGATACGACTTCTGATTAACAGAAACAGTGCAACAACAGCTATGTTCATAACGTATTGTATTATAAACGACGCTATTGATGCAAATGTTCCTGCGTTGCCGATGAAGTCGTACGCATAAAGTTGATAACTCATGAAAATGAACGAAATCATCGCTATTACGAGAAGTATCAACAGTATTGCAGCAAAATTATTGTTACTCATGTGCTTTGATAATTGAGTCAAGATGGTTTTTACTACAAAGGTAGTTCGAACCCACAGTATCGTTAAATAATGTGGTGTGTGAGAGATTTGGATCATGCGCAAATATGCTATCCAAGAGTGCTTCTGTAGTGTCGTAATACTGTTCATACGCACTAATCAACGTAACTTGGTCGTTATGCACCCTACTTGCCGTATAATATGTGGCAGTAACGATTATAATGATCAAGATTACGGTTACGTTTAACCATTTCTTCATTTTGATAATGATTTTTGTCGACTTGTACTATTGTGATGTACTTGTCGTGGGTTCTGAAAAAGGGGAGAGCATCTGTTTGTACAGACACCCTCCCTTGTCAACGTTTTGCGCTAAAAGGCTATGTATTAACCCTTTAGAATGGTGTAGAGTCCTCTTCAGCCTGCTGAATTGGGTCGCCTGTGGGAGAAGCCTCTACCCCTACCTCAGATGGTTCTACGCCCACATTCTTGCGTACAGCTTCCTTGTAGAAACTGTTCTCCATTCTTGCGCCCTGTTCAGCCGGACTAAAGCCTGCTGCGTACACTGTTTTGAGCTTGTCACCGTCTGGTTCGATGTGGTCTACGATGACAAAGACGCTTATCCTGTCGCGGATGATTGGTGAACCATCTTTGAGTATACGCCTCTTGCCGTCCGGGCCGTTCTGGTAGCAATCGCCCTTAGACAGTTTGTACTCAACTACCATGCCGCCAGGTATCTCGTAGTACGGCTGAATGTCTTCGTCGTCTCCGGATGCCTTCATGGCCTTGAGGTCGATTACCTTGTGACCTGCCTGGTCTACTAAGTCCTGACCAGCTGCGTTCTTAGCCTTGTACTTAGCTAAGGTTTCGAACGCTGTTGGCTCAAGCTGGTCATCAAACAGGATGATTCTAGACGCATTGGCAAAACGCTGCTTTTTGTTCTTTACTGTGAAAACGGCAAACATGGCCTTACGACCCTGCTGGTTTTCCTTCTTACTCACTCCGACGCTAATCGCTGTCGTGACGTAGTTACTGAGTTCGCTACCGTCAATAATTGTTGCGTTGTTCATATTTTGCAGTTTTTATTAATTATCGTTTTCTCGCAGAGGTTTGGGTGGGGTTTTTGTGGAGATTGGGTAGTGCCCAGGCAACAAGCTAGAGCACCACCTTAATCCCACTTTAAAATACTCACAAATCATGTCAGGGACGTACACATCGTTCGGTTATACGATGCTTCTGCTATACGTCCGAAGCCTTGCAGAGGTTTGGGTGGGGTTGTGCTGGCTTATTGGTTGTGTTTATACCCTATGGGGTTATTGCCTATCCTATTCGTACTATTCTGCTGTGGCCAGGGGGCAGTTTTTACATAAAACCCCAGTGCAATAAAGCACCAGGGTCTTACGTTACTTAGTTGCCTCGTAGGCATCCATGTAATCCTGCCAAGCATCAGTCTCTGATAGGACGTCATCGAACCAATTTGGGTCGTGACTATAGCACGAATCCAACATGGCGTCGGCGCACTTACGATACTTTTCGTAAGCCTTTAGACGTTGTTCGTACTTTGCGACTTGGTCACAGTTACAACAAGCAGCACATGTCCCTAGAACAATTGCTGCAAGGATTGCCATTACGTGTTTCATAACTCTACGTTTTTAATTGGTTACTTGTAAAATGCTCGTCTAGTTCCGAGCCGCCAAAGCCTTATTTTTCCCAGCCAAGACTTTTTCTGGTGCTGTCGATGATTGCGTCAAGCTCTTCATCCTTAACACCAATTCGGCTAGCCTCGCATGCTATATCTAGCAAGAGGCTGAATTTGTACTTTAGGTACTCTTCCATACTACTTTGATTGTGTTATTTTACGAACCCTGGTACCGAGACGATAAAACCGTCTCTTCTCACGCAGTTCGGATGTCCTGTGGCAGGTGCCACTACGTCGTTTCTCCCTTTTTCCTTGGCGGCGGTGAGTACCATTGCCGAGACAATGTATGCAACGCCTTCTCGTGGGGCAGGGAGACCGTTGATTTCCCCGTGATTGACGTGACATATACCTGCCTCGTCGAACTCTGTGTAAGTGTCTGTGACTCTCGCAACTCCCTCTGAAGGGAATTCTCTTCCGTCGTTCAGCTTGATGCTGTGCGGAGTTAAGTTGATGAATGTTGTTTTCATAATGTTGTGTTTTTAAGTTAACGAATTCAGTGAGTGGTTTTGGTGTGGTTTTGAGCAGTTTAAACACATGCTCAGGTGTTGGGGTTTTACGCGCTCCAGTACGTTCTGCACTGGAACTGTATTACCCTTCCGGGATTGGTACGTATCCATTCCTTGGATGCCTCCATGACAGCCTCAAGACTGTCATATTCCTTGCTGAAGGACCAGCGAGACCAGTCCTTCTTGTCGCGCACGGCTAAGCGCCATGCTTTTTTCTCTGTTACGTTTGTTTCCATGATTTTGTGAGTTTTAATTGTTAAACATGTTGATGTCGAATGACCACAGTGGTTTGGGTGGGGTTTGAAGTGTCCTATCTGGGTCATACCTCAGCTGGGTTGTTAATACAAAACCCCAGTGTACACTTGGTACACCGGAGTCTTTGTATTACTCATCGTTGTCATCTGGATCCTCTTTTAGCTCCGGATCGTCACAGTGCCAACGACCCTGCTCGTCTTTCCAAAACAACTCTTTGTCTTCGCACGCGAAGTGCAAAAACGATTTTCCACAGTACGTTACGTGGCGGAGCCAGAACAGTGGTTCATCAATCTCTTCGAACCAGTCCAACCCGAACGTAAACTCGTGCTTGACTTTAAATGGTTCGTAGTGCCCGAAGACACCACTTGTTGTATAACCGTAGCTATGTACTGTTACCTCAACATGATTGTAACCAACTTGTTTGCACATCTCTGCGAATGATACTAGAGCACCCGTCTGCCTAGCAGTTGTGCTCTCGGAATCTGTGATCTTTAACATGATTTTTAAGTATTACACGTAGCTAACCGCAGCTACGCGAACCCTCATAGGTGTTTGGGTGAGGTTGTGTGGAGCTCATATTTTGCTTCTATTGGCTTATTTTACCCTCGGTGGTATAGTTATCCACCTTTGGGATTAAATGCGCTCAGAGGGCTTTAAAATGGCCTCTACGGCGATTCTATACTATCCTATCCATTTATGCCACGCGGGGAGGGTTAAAAATAAACCCCAAGCACCCCTTTTGGGGTACCTGAGGTAAAGAGAGGTTAGAACGGGAGTGTCTGCCCGTATACCATACAGAGGAAACCTGCACACGCGGTGCAGACCAGGTCACCTGTCTGGTGGCTACGCAGCCTTACGGTAGCCCTTGCGGGCAGCTCGTTCAGGAGCTCATACGGATTGTGTACATCCTCCGCAAGGATACTTAGTCCATGCTTTGGATGGATAACGTACACGTCGTACGAACAACCCACCCACAGGTCGTTGTTGACCCAGTCATTTAGGAAGACTGGGTTTCCATCATACTGGGACTCCATGCGACGGGTTGTTTGCATGTAACACTCGGCCGTAATCCAACCACAGCCTGGGTCTACCTTCCAGATCCAGCCTTCGCTGGTTGTTGTTCGTACAACAATTTCGAAACTGTCTCTCTGAGTCACTCGCCAGAGGACAGGCCCACCGTTCCGGAGAGCCTCCGCGTAGCCCGCTTCCAGGGATATTCCATTGATTACACACTCGCGTAGATACGCAAAACCTTCTCTTGTTTTCAAAAATTCTTTCATTTCCATGATTTTGAATTTTGATTGTGAATATTGTACCACCGTGCGTAACGAGTACGCTTTGTGGTAAAGCAGCCAACCGCGACTGCTCGAACAATAGTAGACGCTTGGGTGGGGTTAGGAAGAGCAAAGGAAACACAAATGAAGCACAAAATGAAGCACTACAGCATATGTTAACAAGCTGATGATAAATGGTGTGACCTGTAGTCAATTGACGGGGGTACTTGGCTCGTGCTATCTCGGTGGGGGGATGCAGTTAGACTATTTCGCTTTTACACACAGTTAGACTACTTCACGCTCTTATTCATTCTCCCACTATTTCGCTCTTGTGCATACATACAGTTGGACTATTTCGTCTTTACGCGCATATGTGTGCTTCCACAAAAATTTTAAAAAATAAAAAAATCCGAGGTTGTTAGCCCCGGATTAAATATTGACGAAATCAAGCATTAGATCACTGTTTTCGTACTCTTTTCTGTATGTACTGTTGTCTTTCTCAGCCCAGTATTTCGGAGAGAAGTGGAATAGATTTATGAAAAATTTTTTAATTTTTTCTTTTGTCGTAGGCTCCCAACGATAGTTGCTAAACTCCCAGTATTTTTCGTTTATTTGTACGTCGGGAACGTTTATTACCTTACGCCAGGGGTGTTTAGCGTAACCCCCTGTAAAGATTAGGTTACGGTAATTAGACGTTAATGATGAGAACGTCTCTTTAAACCACGGTTCATACTTAGATTTACGTTCACAGAAGCTATTTTCGTAGTTTATGGCTACGTATATGGGGTCTTCTGGGGTACTTAGGGTATTTAGTGTAGCTAATGCTTCTGGTACCTGTGTTTCGTAAGTAACTAGGCCATGTTTAGCGTTGGTTGTACCCCGGTTTATTCGGATGTCGAAGTATCGGACACCCATGTCGTATTGTGCCTTTAGGGGTATTTCTTGGCACTGTGCTGTTGTGTTAAGTAGTTTACCTAGCCAAGTTGTGGGCTTGGCGTAGGTTAAGCTGTTGTGTGTTCCTAACATGTGTGTAATTCTTTACTATCGTCTAACCAGAAGTGTATTGAGTCCTTACATACGTGGAGATCTACTACAGGTATTGTGTTCATGACGTAGATCTTCTTCTTAAGGTCTTCTTCTGGTATTTGGTCGGTTATTATGTTTAATGTTTTAAGGAGGTCTATTAAGCGTATGTTGTACATTGGCCATCCTTCACTGTCAGTCATGACTTGTTCGTCTATTGTTACCATGTCAGAAGTTTTCGTTATCCCAATCTTCACTACTCCCTTTGAGGAGTGCGGCAGCGAATCCCAGTATTCCTACGTACACTACTGCCGCTAATATAAATAATGCTGCTTGTATCATGTGGTCTCCCTCTCTATTATCGTTTTTATTTTCCCCGCTAAGTCCTGCATCATCGGGTCTGCGTTTTTGCTTGTTCTCAGTTCAAGGAACTTATCCCAATCGTCTTCGTAGCCACACATGTAGATCTCGGTCTTCGTTGCATTAGGGAGTACTGTACGTGCTTGTTGTGGGGTCCAACCCTGTGCGATAAGCCCGTTGTAACACTGTTCAGCAACTTTTAACGACCATAAAAACTCATTCGCTACGCCGCGGTATTCGTAGTGTCCTGTGGGCAGATCTTTTAACCACGTAGGCTTGATGTACGTCACTTCGTTGTCAAACTTATCCTTACTGTAGTTGCAATATCTTTGTGATTCTTGACAGAAGTTAAACGTTCTGTGCCTTACGAGTTCGTGTGATGCTGTACGGCTTGTGGTCAGTTTCAGTGTGATTCTACGTTTGTGTAATGCTGTCGGAGCACAACCGTACTTCTCTACGTCACTCCAGAGATTACAGTTTTGGATGTGTCTTGCGTTTGTTGTTATGTACCAGTATCCGTCAGACAAGTGTAGCCTGTTCCACGTGTATGCAGAATAATCAGCGATGTATGCTTCAGCGACTGGTATCCGTAGATAGATTGTCCCAAACTCTAGACAGCTTGTGTGACCATTGTTTACTAAGCGATCGAACATCTTTTCAGCACTACCCTCAGTAATCAGGTGCTCGCTCTTGTAAGCTACTCTTGCGGCGATCTCTATGTCTTTCTTGTATTCTCCGCTAGGTGGTACAAGTTCGGCAGATTGTTCAATTATTCTCATTTCTTCCTGTATTTAGTAAGACATTCTGTTATTGTATCTACGATCCATTCCAGTAAGTGTGCATCTGGCTCGTTTGGATCTTCGTACTTGTGCACATGTTGTAACACGTAGTTCATTATGTAATCGAGTGCGTGTAAAGATTCGTGTGCGACTACACCGGGCGTAGTCTCCTTGGGACATATTATCCACACAAGTACTCCCGCAAATTGGTCTTTGTCGCGTGCTGTAGTAGTAATGGCGACTGCGTTCGAGAGGACCTCCTTTGTTGCGTCAGATATCGTTAATTTACGGCTTATAGTCTTCGGATCATCACCAATAGCCACCCATAGTTTACGTGGATATAGCGGGACATCAAACTGCCACAGCTTTGTTTTATTCTGATTTTTCATAATTCTCGATCAAGTATGTAACATACCAAAGGGCCTTTTTAAGATCTTCCAACCCGTTCTTGTCTTTGTATCTGGTTATGTACTTTACCACGTTGCCTTCGCAAAAACCCAACCCGTTTTTAGTAATATATTCGATTGGCTCAATTGCCTGTTTTTCGTAGTGATCTCCTCCGACCTGTTTCATGTCAATCTATTTTAGTGTAATCGTACCAACCGTTAACGAGTATGTCATGTTGGCCTTGTTTGATCTTTTCCATCGCTTCTGCGAATCTAGTATCACTTGCCACGTTTTTCAAAGTGGTATACGTACTTGCTGCACGTTTTTGTTTGGGGGTTTCCGTCATCGTTTTTAACTTCGTGTTTGTACTACAATCCGTTGAGGTATTGCTCACATGTGCTGTATGCTGCTTCCCTAACCTTCTTAGAAGAGAACTGGTGTATGTACTGCAGCATTCTCTCCCAACCAACTACGCCACACGCGGCTATATTGCAGATATCTTCTACGAAACTAGTTACGCCATCTTCGTCAAACTTGTCTCTGATGGCCATATACTCAACTTTAGCTTGTTCGAACCATTTGTTCGTAGAATCGTAAACTGGTTTGTTGTCTACGATAAACGCTGCGTTTACTGGACACCTGTAGATGAAGTAGTACTTGGGTATATCCGTAACAGGGATACTCTCGTGTTGTAGAGACAAATAATCAGCGTAGTACAGTATAGCGTTTAGCTCTATGTCGTTTAATTCATCCATTCTAATAGTTTCTCTTCTCCTTTAGAATCTATATTACTTCCTTAGGGTTCATATAGTTTATATAGTCTTTATATAGTCTATATAGTTCTACGTATATATAGTTTATATATACTCTACGAATATATAGTACTATATAGTACTTGTTAAGTCTTATAAGAGAGTAAGAAAGAGTATATATAAATATATACTAGAAAGAAAGAGAGATTCTCCTAGCGTCGACTCTCACAGACCCCCTTTATATTCCCCCTAACGAATATAAACCTGAAAAGTTGCATTTTTGAAATAAAATTTACGAAAATGTGAACTTTTTTGACCGTTTGCAACCTTCGCTATCAAGTTTTACGTTACGGGGCCGTAACAAAAGTAATATTTGACGATTATGACAAAAGAATTGAAAGTTGTAAAGCCGTTTTTGATGATGGAGCCCGGCGATATTATGGTGCTCTCTGAAGATGGCAAGTCTTATGTAAGTACTATAAATGACGAATACCATTCGGATAGCGATGGCGACAATATATGGTCTACTTATACTTCGACATTTACAATCTCTGTAGATCAAGCAAAAAGTATGATAAACGACGGTTTGCTTAGGGAAGTTAAAGAAGAAAGTCAGTTCGTAAACGTATTCGACGAGATTGATCGAATGCTGAACATGTACAGCAAAGATCTCGCATCTGTTGATACGGACTGCAAAAACCAGCCAGCTTGTCTGAAGACAGAGCGCATTACAGTACTCAACAATCTTATTAAAGCATTGAATCACCTTAAAGAACTCAAGCGATAATGGAACAGGGTACATTGGCAAAAAGCATATCTGAGAAGATACCTTACGAGTTTAACAGATCGTTCCTCGTAAAACCTCTCCCAGTAGAGAAGGTTACGAAAGAGTTTACGGTGCCGGTCGAGGAAGATAAGACTTCCGACGAGAACGGTGTAGAAGCAGTAAATTTCAGTAAAACCAAAACAGAAGTTAAGGAGGTTGACTCCGATTTCCAAAAGGGTATTGTGTTGAAGATACCGCACGATTACAAGGCTCAGTTGGAAAACGCTGAGGATAGGTTTAAGCCGATTGATATACGTGTTGGAGACACACTGATCTTTAGACGAAGTTGTAGATACTTCGACTTGATCAAAGACACTCGGTTAATAGAACTTTACGACATAATAGCTGTAGAGAAAACAAGTGAAGATACAGAAACTCTGTAAGCAGATATCTAAAGAATTGAACATAGACTATGATACGGTTTATTCGATATGCGTGTATCAGTTCGACTTCATCAAACAAGTAATGCAAGACGAAGATGACACACACGACATACTGATAAACAAGCTGTTTAAGTTTAAACTGAAGAGTAGGTTTAAGGAAAACAAGCAAGCAGATTATAGTCCTAAAAAAGAAAAACAAGATGGCTAAGAAAGCAAAAGTAATTACACCAATCGTTAATCCGGTTACGATCAATACACTCAACGTTGAAAATGCTAACGACCTTACGTACGAGATAGGCCTCGGTAAGTTGATTAAGTTTGTAGTTGACGGTGCGATCAGTGAGGATGAGATCAACGCAGTGTTTGAGCGTGTATCCATAGCAACTGTGGATGGATGTTTACCGACGATCATATATACCGCATATGACTGTCTTAAGGGTATGAACATCGGACAGCCGTGTGACAGCAAGGGTTGTCGTAAGCAACGCAGTAACGTGTTTACACGTGCTTGGAGCAAGGTTAAGGGTTGGTTCAAGAAATAATCTACAGCGCTGACTGTCGCTGCTAATTACAGTCAAAATATTTTTCATAATGCTATTTTGAGACCTTACGAGACATCTGGCGGAGTCAAGTAGATAATACCAATAGCGAGGTTCGATTCCTCGGTAAGGTCCATGCCGCAAGGCTTACTTATAAAATTGCCCTATGGTGTAGTGATAGCACAGGAGGCTCTTTTATCCAATGAATAATTGAATATATAGATTACGGAAAATAAGATATATAAGCTCTCAGACGAACAGTTTATTGAGCTACTCAAGAAAAGTTCAAATATATCGGAGGTTTTGTTTAAACTAGGATATACGACAAAAGGTAACTCTTGGGGTTACTCCCAAGTAAAGAAGCGCATGACAGACATCAATTTAGATTGTTCTGTATTCAAAGGCAAACAATGCGCCACAAACAAGTTAACTAGAATTGTAGATCCTAACGATATACTAAAAGAAAATTGTAAACATCAGCGTACAGTATTAAGAAGATACGTCATAAAAAACAATTTGGTTCCATATAAGTGTGCAATATGTGGATGCACAGAATGGCAAGGGAAAACATTAAGTTTAGAACTCGACCACATCAATGGAATAAACAACGACAACAGGTTAGAAAATCTAAGGTTTTTGTGTCCAAATTGTCACAGTCAAACTTCTACATACGGAAGCAGAAATCAACAAATAGCTAGATCTGATTATAGTATCTCGGACGATGTTAGAAAGTTGGTTGAAGACAAATACAAGGAAGTTAAAAACATAAAACGAGTTTCTTCTATACTTGGAATACGTAGATGTGTTGTTACAAGGATTGTAAACGAATCTGGTCAGAAACATTCTAATCAAAAGTATGTCATACGATACGATAAAGACTGGAATGAAGTTGCAAGATACGGATCTCTCATAGAGACAGCGAAGTCTTTAATAGAGAACAACGAAGTCAAAACAAAAAAGGTTAAAACTTGCACAAGGGCCATAATGTACAACAAAGACAATTTTTGGTTGAACAGTCATTGGAAAATATTGGATGGTAGTGGGATAATAAATAATCCACTGTTAGAATCTTCTCTAATTGACTCGGAAAACAATGTTGACGAGGCGCAAGCGAAAGCAGCGTGACAGACTGAACGAGAAGACCGATCTTAGGATTGGATGCAACAGTCGAGTTTACTGAACCCTCTTAGGCTGGGTTTGAATCCTAGTGGGGCTACAAATAAAATACAAATCAGTCTCGATATGTCGGTGCACCGGCGAAAAGGCTTAAGGGATTGCGATAGAGACTGACGGATCTAGACCGTGAACTGAAGAATCCCTAGTTATACATACATTGTAAGTTTGAACATGGAATTAAAGATTAAAAGACTGAACGACAAGGCTATAATGCCTATACGCGCACACGAAGGTGACGCAGGACTGGACCTTACTTGTACCGAGATTACTACAGAGGTTAACGAGTGTGGTCAATTGACGCTTGTATATCACACAGGATTGGCTATGGAATTGCCAGCCGACTGTGTTGGATTGCTGGTTCCTAGATCAAGTATTAGTAGAAAATCACTGACGTTGTGTAACTGCTGTGGTATTCTTGATGCAAATTACACCGGAGAGGTGTTGTTCAAGATGAGATCTACTACAGACGTAGTACCTGCTGTATACCAAGTTGGTGAACGCATAGGGCAGTTGGTTATCGTTCCTTACGTAAAACCCGAGATAGTTGAGGTAAACGAGCTTACTAAAACCGATCGCGGTGATGGTGGTTTTGGAAGTACTGGAACAACTGCTAAAGATATTCCTGCAGGATCTGAGTCTACGGACAATGTAAAGCCTGCAGAAGCAACAGAGCCGGCCGAGTAATCGATCGACAGATGCCGGACAAAGGGGGTGCTAATCGAAAATGATTGGCTTCCCCTTTAACTGTATAAGTATAATTAATCAATAAGGACAGTGGTGATATAATGATACCTTGATCGGTGCTCTCGAGACTACGACAACCACTGTATAATTCATAATTGTTTGTGGGGGTGTGTTATACACGCCTTTGCAAACACCAACATAATTTTAAACATGGCGTTTAAAAATTTTATATACTCAACAACAGAAGCAGCTTTAACTAAAGCGATAGCAGCAAAGACTGTTACAGATGACGACATTGCGTTTGTTAATGAAAATGGCGTCATGTTTATTCAGGTAAAGGGGATAAAATTCCCATGTGGGTATTCTAAAGCAGAAGCTGATGCTAGATACCTAAAACTTACAGGTGGCACGTTAACGGGCGACCTTGCCATCCAAGATAAAGACGACGAATTCACCAATATAAATTTTGTCGACTCGTCTGGCAAGACGTTTAGTTATCTTAATTGCGACACACTTTAGTTATATTCGCAAAGTGCTATACCACACGCACACCTAATGACCGATGAAATGCAGATTAAGTGTTCATGGGGGGACACCAACAAATACTGGGTTGGTTCATATGGTCCTGATACGATTCGTTTATATGAACGCGACAGCAAAAACAAGACTAGTGGAACCATATTCGGTGTGGATGGTGACGGTAGTGTTTTTGCATCAAGTGGATACAACCAAAATGCCATAAATGTTGACCCAGAAGAAGGTATACGGTGGGGGGTGTAGGATGCTATGTATTCAGATAGCTGGTATACCACGTTAAGTCTTTCAGATAGAGGTGAGAAAAAAGCCATGACCGAAAAGTGTTTCGGCGTAGCAGCTCTTGTAGCAGACAACGCTATCGACGGAGGATTTGCTGGTTACTATGACGACGGTACCTTTCGTAGCAATAACAATACTCCTCCGTGTGGATTCCAGGTAGACTATAATGGTTTTTATATAAAACACAGAAGTGGTTCTGGTTCAAGTGCTTAGTTTGTCACCTCCGGTTATCACGATCAATATGGCGCTGTCGTGGGGTGTAATGAAGATCCTACCAACAGTGGTATTGTTCTTTCTGACTACGGTTTTGGATTCTTCGCTTAGCGTCCATCTGATTCTGGTTTTTACGGTTTAACCCCAACAGGTGTTAAGTTGTACGGAGGTTCTTCAAGTAAGGTTGTGGTTAGTGATGGTACAATGTCGGAGTTAAAGACGGTAAATGGCACATCCTTACTTGGTAGTGGTAATATAACAACTGCTACACAACGCATACGTTTCTTCAATGCGGTCAGTAGTGGTATTACCATATCAATATCTTTCCCAAGTAGTGCACTTAAAGCTATGATCACCGGTGTGAGCTATGATACTGCGAAAAATAAGTTTATAGCTCACGCTATTTTTTCAAATGGTACTTAGAGTGTTGGAGAGGGTTACTATTACATAGTCAATGGTACTTTAGGAGGAAGTACTTCGTATGGTAGTGAGTATACTGTTGCTGATTCGTATCCTCAAAACAGTACTCCAGAGTATAACGTAATTTATGCATCAGTTCCAGGCTTGTTGGTTACTGGTACTGGGAAGATGTATTATTATACCGGAAGTACGCTCACGGCATTTAGTTGAAGTGATACCAAATAAAAAATAAATAAATATTCACAACAAAGAGATTTAAAATTTAATTCTATGGCAAGTACAGCAAGTTTTACTAAGTTTGTCTATGCATCAGACTAGAGTAAATACACATCATATACAAGTAAAAGTAACAACGATATCGCGTTTGTTGGTGGTTCGTCGGCAGCTACAACAAGTCCTACACAGAACACTTCTGGTATATGGGCACAGGGAGTGTTTTTCCCAACACCATATGCTGCTAATGATTTGTATACAAAATCACAAGTATACACTAAAACCGAGACCGATAACGCTTACGTAAAGAAGACAAGTATAGGCGTTGCTAGCGGTGTTGCTAGTCTTGGTTCCGACGGAAAGGTTCCTGCATCACAGCTCCCTTCTTATGTAGATGACGTCAAAGAGTTTGGTGACATTATAACATCAACGATAACTACGTGGGCTGGTGGTACATATCCAGTTACTTCTGCAAGCTAGATTATTTATAGTACCTCGGCAGATAGGTTTTTTGCTTATAATGCTACATCGGGATACTTCCAGAAGTGGACATCTACAAACCCATTGTTGACAATGGACGCTTATGGTAGCGACGACTCAACTATTGGTGGAGTAACTCCTACTACTGACAAGATATATGTAGCACTGGATGACAATAGATGTTATCGATACAGCGGTTCTGCGTTAACAGAAATCAGTGCTGGTGCTCTTAGTGATGCAGAAGCAAGCACATTGCTCAACCAGTACATAAAGACTATCTCAAACGGAACTGCTACAGCTGTTACAAATGCGGCAGAAATTGAAGTTGTTACAGGAGCAGGTACAAAGACCAATTCTACAACTAAGGGTGGTGCTACTCAGACTCTTGCGAGAAGTAAGGCTGCTACCAAGACTTATGTAGACAAAATGTCTCCGAGCGTTCTTATAAGTGATGTTGCCAGCACGACGACCGAGATGACAGACACGTCTTACATACTTGAAGTTTCGCACACTGCGGGTAACATAAGCAAACAGGCTATAACATAGTTTGGCCGTTATAGGTTCCAGCCCCTTACCCTTCAGGTAAACGGTACTACAAAGACGACATATACACCAAACGCATCACGCACACTAAACCTTACTAGTGCTGACTTTGTAAATTGGACAATACTTTAATATTGTATGAATAATTATAAATGTAGTTGCTGTGGCCCACAATAGTTTGGAATGCAGCAACGAAATATAGAATCTGCGATCATTGGGATTATTAACGGGGATGTGTCGAACGGCTACAAACGAAACGAGCTGTTCGACGCAAACGCCGTTATGGATATAATCCGCAACAGTGCACATATTAAACCACTATGGGAGTTTACAACGTGACAAACGAAGAAAAACAAGTAAGATTTATACAAGGTTCCGATAGCAACTATTTGGAGAACCAGTCGTCTTACACCAATGCAATATACTTTGCGACAGACGTACAGAAGTTATATTTGAACGGAGGTAAGTACGGTGATGCAAGACGTGAAATACAGGTTGTCAATACGTTGGGTAAGGCAACAGAATACTTTTTGGCGCAGGCAGACCTGATTATTTCCGGTGCATATCCTAGCATTGTGCAAGTGTGCGGTGATTCTAAATACGGTACTGGTATCGCAACAGCTACTTACGAAGACAATAAGAACTTCAGAGTTGACGCATACGTATCACAAAATCCGTCACTTACGGCCGAAATAGGTTCTATGTGTCACCTGTATACGTTATACGCTGACGGACAACCGTCCCTTGGTTGGACTCAAATTGATTACCAATTCCTGCCAGGTGTCACGGCTTCGAGTCCGAACGAAGATTTTCACAACGCATACTTCAAGGGATTGAAGGAGGCGTGGATAGAGAGCAGTGACGGAAGAATAGCCGAGCATCGTTGGAACGGTGTAAAGTATGCAGATAGAGTACTTCCTACAAGTAAGGAAGTGTCTACTACGATGATTGGTACCTACTCATACAACTTTAACCTTTCTCCAACGTTGACGTATGGATCGACGTACCGGCAGGATAACTTCGAACTACATCAAGTATTGCTCGATGGTGTACAGACACCGATGTATTGTCCAAACACCTGGATCATTAGTGGTGGTTAGTTGGTTGTGTACTCAGATGGCTCCAGACCATTGGTACTGACGAGAAAAGATGGCAGTGATTTACGGAGTGGTGATCAAATAAGGATAAAGTGTGGGTCAAGCGATTTGATTGACACAGCGAAGTCACCTAAGACTTTTAGTTGGGAGTATGTAGATGGTATGTACACACTTACAGCGACGTCTGATGGCGTTCTCGTTGTATACCTTAACAGGCACAGGTACATCCACTCTATATCACATTATAGCGAAGGTGCTACTAAGACGTTCACAATATCTACACCGAGCGGTGTTAAGGAGATACGAGTAATCAGTGATCCAACTAGTTTGCTTAACAGTGTAACAAACCTTGAAGCAAAGTTCCCGGTAAACACCAGTGATATTGCAGACAGTTCTGTAACAGAAGAGAAACTTGCTTTTGATTTGAGTAAGAACGGTAGATTTGACACCCGTTGGATTAACTCAATTCAAAGTAATATCACCATATCAACATCTTTCCCAAGTACTGCTACAAAAGTTATAGTAGATAGCGTGATCTATGATACTGCTGCAAAAAAATTTGTAGCTCACGCTAGTTTTTCAAATGGTACTTAGAGTGTTGGAGAGGGTTACTATTACATAGTCAATGGTACTTTAGGAGTAAGTACTTCGTATGGTAGTGATTTTTCTGTGGGTTTCACAAGCCCTCAAAGCAGTACTCCAGAGTATAACGTAGTTTATGTGTAGACACCACTATCTATCCTCGAAACAACAGGCGCTACCCCGAAGATGTATTATTACAACGGAAGCACGCTTGTTGAGTTCGATTCATTAGCCGACCGTTGGGCACTACTCTAAACTGGTAACTGAAGCACAACATATATAGATTATGTTTGATATAAGAGGAAGTAAGATAATACTGAGTACAGATGACTTAGCTATACCTCCTTTTAAAGACTATTACAACAAAGCTAAAAACAAAGAATAGGCTTTGAAAGACATTGAGTATATTATATGGCGTTACAAATGGAATACGCCATATGAAGCTTATCCTGAGGACGAAAGAACTCAGCGGGTGGCTAAAGATGTATTCGGTTTAGATAATTACTAGCCTACAGAAGAAATACAATAGCTTATCTAGCGATTTAACGAGTTTTAGGAGACGCCTGGTACTAGGTTACTATCTGCGTCACAACACGCGGCAGAGTGCATTACAAAGGCCCTGAACAACCTCTATAGCAATGAGGTAGACTTAGATACCGCGATAAAGATTACAAGAATATTGAAAGACGTTGGCAATACTGTTAAATCGTTAGATACTGCTATGAAGTAGGCTAAGGCTGAACAATTGGAAGCTGGTAGAGTAAAAGGTGGTGGTGTCATCGGTCTTTACGAAACAGCTAGATAATGATATATGGTAGATTTTAAGAAACGTGTATATAACACCGATAAATTCAGGGGCGCTGCCTTATACTTCAAAGAACACGGATGTTATACATAGGCTCCCAGGGGAACTACCGATTACGTTAAGTATTGGGAGCGAGAGACAAAACGGTGTTTGGAAGGTTTTGTAGCAGATGATGGAGACCCAATCAGCGGATACCACTATTTCTACTTAAACTATTTTCCTATTCTACGATTAGTAGAGACTAAATATACAGACAAGTACGGTAATCAAAAAACCAAGTTTGTTCGTGAAACAGAGTTTGCAGACTTCTACGATTACGACTACTACTTCTTCAACGCTGTAGAACAAGCAGAAGAGTTAGGTAAGCACATGGCGGTACTAAAAGCGCGTGGTCGTGGTTATAGTTTTAAAGCCGCATCAATGCTTGTACGAAACTATGAACTTATCCCTAACTCACAAAACTTTGCTGTAGCATCAGAACAATCATTCTTAACAAACGACGGTATTCTCACTAAAGCTTGGGCTGGCATGGACTTTATAGACAAACATACAGCGTGGGCTAAGCAGCGTTTGGTTGACACTAAGCTTAAACGTACATCTGGTTTTAAGATTACAGACGAGTTTGGTAAACAAATAGAAGACGGTTATAAATCAAGCGTAATAGGCATTACTACTAAGAACAACCCGGATCGTATTCGTGGTATTCGTGGTAGATTGATTGTGTGGGAGGAAGCAGGTAAGTTTAAAGATATCCTCTAGGCGTGGCAGATAGCCAGACCTTCCGTAGAAGATACTGGAGGCAATGCGTTCGGAACGATGCTTGCGTTCGGAACTGGAGGATCTACTGGTAGCGATTTTGTGGGTTTGAAGGAGATGTTCTATCATCCCTCTGGTTACAACATAGACAGTTATGACAACATATGGGATGACAACGCACAGGATCAAAAATGTGCATTCTTCTGTCCCGCATGGTCTAATGTGACAGCTATAGACAAATAGACTAACCAACGTATTTGTATGGACGTAGACGGTAACTCGTTGCGTGAGAAAGCTGTTTAGTTCTGTATAGACAAACGTAAAGAAGTACAAGACGGAGCGTCTGAGTAGATTACGGTAGATAGGTACGTAGCTGAGAACCCGTTGACTCCACAAGAGTCCATACTTGAAATAGGTGGAAATATATTCCCGAAGAAGTTGTTGATGTAGCAGTTGGCAAAAATACGCACCAACGTCAAGCTTTAGAACATGAAGCACATCGTAGATTTAGCTTGGGGTGGTGACGGAAAAGTAATAGCTACTGAAAAGAAAACTGGCGATATAACACAATATCCTTTACCTAAAGAAAAGAAGCCACATGGATCTATAGTTATATGGGAGTACCCAATAACAGATCCTCCTTACGGTTTATACATAGGCGGATGCTTAGCACCCGGAGAAAAAGTATGTACACAGCGTGGTCTTGTAAATGTAGAAGATGTTACATTAGACGACAAGCTTTTAAATAAGGACGGTAGATTTGTAGAAATAAAAAATCTGCAGAGATACGAAAAGGTTGACGAGCCAATATATACCATAAAACCGTACGGAACATGTAGAACTACTGCGTTTACTGGCGAGCATCCTATATGGGTACATAATAAGGGTTTTGTAAAAGCTAAGGATTTGAAAGAAGGAGATTGGCTAGAAATCCCCAATGTGTATTCAAGTGAGATGGGAGTTTTAGATAACAAGCTTCTCAAACTTTATTATTTCTACGGCCTTTGGCTGGGCGGTGGTTTTTGCAATAAGGACGACAACTCTTACGATATATGTTTATCAGTAGGTAAGGACGAAGAAGAATTGGTGCAGTTTTACGATTCTTTGATGCTTGAATTGTTTGGAAAAACATGTGTTCATGCCGATGAAGGAGGAGAGCAGACCATAAGGTTTACAGACAAAGAGTTGTGTTTAAAACTTAAGACAATGTTTGGCACAAACGCCTGTGATAAAAGGATTCCTGAATCAATAAAGCGTTTACCAGAAAACCACAAAAGAGCCTTTTTGCAGGGGTATTTAGATTCCAACGGTTCGGTATCTTTTAACAATGGTAAAGTTAGAGTTAATTTTACAAGCGTAAACCTCGAGCTTCTAGAAGATGTGTAGGATATGCTTTTTGGAATGAATATTGCAAACAGTATAGCAATATACCAACAGTCGTATAGAATAAATGTAAGTAGATCTGATTAGTACTGGTTAAAATACGGGCCAGTATTTAGGAGTAGAAAAATAAAGCTTTTAGAAAAGTCGTTTGCTACAAGTTCCTCTAAGATGGGAATTAAGTTCAAAGATGACAAAATTCTTTTAAAGGTTGAGAATATAAAACAGTCGTCGTATACTGGAACTGTGTATAATTTTGAATGTGATACACATACGTTCATGTGTAGAAATATTCTTACGCACAATTGCGACCCGTATGACCACGATGACAGTTTTACCAACTCATTGGGATCTACGTTCATTTACAAACGGTTTAAAGCTGGAGAAGCTTGGACTGATGTTATAGTAGCAGAGTATTCAGGAAGACCAGATACTGCTGAAGAGTACTACGAAAACGTACGTAAACTGCTTACATTCTACAACGCCAAACTACTGTTTGAGAACGAACGTAAAGGAATATATCCGTACTTTACAAACAAACACTGTGATTACTTATTGGCAGATTAGCCAGATAAAGTAATCTCTGAGGTCTTTAAAGACAGCAAGGTTCAACGTAGAAAGGGCTGTCATATGACCAAATCTATCAGACAATACGGGGAAGGGCTGATAAAAGAATGGCTTGAAGAAGAATATGAGCCAGGTCACCCAAACCTAGAAAGAATTTATAGCGAGCCTTTAATAGAAGAGCTAATAGCTAACAACGGTGAACGAAACGTCGACCGTGTAATAGCTCTGTGTATGGTGATGATATACAGAGAAGAGTTATATCAAATACGAGTAAAGGACGCTAAGGAACAAAATAAGAAGGTTGAACTCTTTGATATGCCACTCTTCAGTGCCCAGTGGTGGCAAGCTGAGGATGACAGCGGTGTACAAGGCGATATACCGACATTTTATGTTTAAACATGGCACAAGATAATTTATACAATTCAACATTCCCACAACAGAAGTTACCACTAAGCAAGAAGAACGATAAGTGGAAACATGACTGCCTTAATTACATCATAGGGGAAGGCAACATAACTTCTGGGGGGTAGAATGTAACGCATTTTGGAGAGTTACAAACCTATTACGATCTTTATAACAGCAAGTTTAACGAGAAGGACTTCTAGAGAATCACAAATCCGTTTCACGTTAAAGATGGTTTCCCAGCAACTCCACAGGACTTCAATATAGTAAGACCTAAAGTTGACCTACTTATAGGAGAGGAGACCAAACGTCCGTTAAACTTTAAGGTTGTCCGTACATCTCAAGAAGCTACTTCTGAGTTGATGGACAAACAAAAAGACATGCTTACCCAGTACATACTTGCATCTATTACAGCACGTATGGGAGAGGAAGAAGCACAGCAGTTCCAGCAGCAATTGTAGAACGGTGAGGTAATGCCCCCGGAAGAGATTGCTAGGTACATGGATAAAGATTATAAAGACGTAATCGAGAATACTGCTTATCATACACTGACTTACTTAAGAGAAAAGCTTAGTATAGACAACGAGTTTATCAAAGGTTGGAAAGATGCCCTCATAGCAGGAATGGAGTTCTACTATGTTGGTGTACTTAACGCAGAACCGTATGTAGAACATGTAAACCCAATGGAGTTCTCGTTTGACAAGAGTCCTGGACTGGAATACGTAGAAGATGGTTCTTGGTGCTGCCGTAAGATGAGAATGCCAATCACAGAGGTATACGACAGGTATTATGATAAGCTAGAAGAAAAAGATTTGAACAGGTTGACCGAAATGGTTAGTTCTGTACCAGCAAACAACTATGGTGAACATCAGCCGACAGACGACTTTAATAAGATCATCTGGAGGAATTACGATAATCCGTTGTCTGATGATTACGCTAGAGCGCACATAAACGTTTGGCATTGTTGCTGGAAATCTTTCAAGAAGATATTTTATGTCACTACTGAAGACGATGCTGGTGAAGTAAGTGTAGACATTGTAGACGAGACGTACAAGCCAATAGGTACTGAGATATCAGTAGAACCAGACTGGATTATTGAAGTGTGGGAAGGATATAGAGCAGGTGAAGATTTGTATTTTGGCATACAGCCAATAGAATATCAACACGTAAGTATAGACAATCCTAACAGCTAGAAACTGCCATACTGTGGTGCTATATACAGCAACACTAACAGCAGCCCCAGATCGCTTGTAAGTATCCTTAAACCGCTTCAGTACATGTATATAGTATTGTGGTACAGGTTGGAGTTAGCGATCGCCAGAGACAAAGGTAAGGTGATG
>CAVKNU010000325.1:22712-25770 GCA_963657465.1 Lachnospiraceae bacterium | reverse complement strand
GGTATCACTGAACAACGACAAGGTGCCATTAGTACATCAGAGCTTGTTGGTAATGTTGAACGAAGTGTTATGCAATCTTCGCATATTACTGAGCCTTTGTTCTGGGTACACAATCAATGTAAACGTAATGTCCTCAATATGCTCTTAAATACAGCTAAGGGTGTGTGGGCAGACACAAGTAAGAATAAGCTACAATACATCTTTGACAACGGTGAACGTGCATTCTTGAGCATAACACCTAAGTTCTACTACGAAGACATGGATGTGTATGTTAGTGATACATCTAAGGATCTTGAGAACATTCAAAAGCTACAACAGCTTATACAGCCCGCTATGCAGAATGGTGCGTCGTTGTTAGAAGCAGCTGAAGTACTCACTACGAACAACTTCAATCTTATTAAGCAGAAGCTTAAGGATATGCAGACCAGACAGGAGCAGTTACAGCAGCAACAGCAAGAACAAGAAGCTCAGAATCAGCAGCAGTTACAGCAAATGCAGAACGAAGCTAAGCAGCAAGAACTTATGTTGCAGGAAGCCAAGATGGATCTTGATAGATATAAGATCGACCAGGACAACATAACCAAGATTACTGTAGCCGAGATTAGTTCTTATCGCGGTACCGAAAATAAGGACATAGACCAGAACGGTATTGCAGATCCTATTGAAATAGCTAAGGACGCTACTAATCAGCTTAAGATACGCGAAGAGCAGTATACTAAGCGCTATGAACAGCGTCAGAAGAACGATATAGAAAAGCAGAAGCTTGCCCTCGAACGTGAGCGCATGAAACACGAAACTGAGCTATAGAGAGCTAAAGATGAAGCTGCCATGCAACGTGAAAAGCTTAAGGCTAAGACGGCACTGTAGAATAAAGTAGTTGGAGAGAAGTAACAACGGCAACAACCGGGACCACAGATCCAACAGGTAGATCAAATCCAACGCGTAGACCAAAACCAGTACCTAGACCAAGTGCAGAACGAATGGGTTCTGTTTCTGATGAAGAGCGTGCTCGTATACAGAAGTATGACGAAGAAATGGCCGAGTATAAAAGACAGCTTGTGGAACGGCGTGCACAACAAGAAGCTGAATACGCTGCTAGAAAACAGCGAGAGGCAGATAAAGCATCTCGTATGTTTGCTTCATTTGATAGGGCTGCTGAACAATTAAAACAAGGAGTTGAGAGCGCACAACAGTTTGATATGAACGCTGCTGCTGAAGCTTAGGCGCAACGTAAATATGACTAGGGTACACCTTATAGATTACTATTGAAGGCGTTACCTTACACAATTCCAATGGGTGCAGCCGGGTATTCGTTGGCTATAGATGGAGCCCGTGCGTATAAATATGCACAGCAGTCGGCACTAGCCAGCAATACGTTACGTAACTTTGTGATTGGTCAAATGTTCAAACATCCGAATAGCAAAATTATAGGCAAGCTTGCAAGCGCGTTTACGAACACTTTAGCAAAACCGAGATTCAATTCTCTTTTGAATATTGGGAAAAAGCAATAGCTTGTAGCAGATGGTGTCGGCTTTGGTTTTGATGCATTTTAGGCAGGAAACGCAATTAGCAACGGCGACTACACAGGAGCTGCTATAAATACCGGACAGGGAGTTCTTGGTGTTTTAGGTATGCTTGGTACGCTCGGAAAACTCCCGACTATGTATAACAACACAATGAACGTTCTACGTCCAGCCAGCAATGGGTTTGAAGTTGTCGACGACGCGTTAAACTTAGGAAGGCTTATTAAGTAAACTAGATAAAAGAAAGTAATGACAGAAGGGTCACCATGAACAAAGACACAAAAAACTTTAAATCACGATTCGAACGCTGGAAGAATGGAGAGTCTTACTGGGATATTGTTGGAAGGCCATTGCCTACACAAGCTAAACAGAAACCTCTTACAGAAGAGGAAAGAGCTGAGCTAGACGGCTATATCGACAATATAAGTAACTACAGCAGCGGTAAAACTGACGATAGCTATTATCGGTACATGGAGCAATTAGCTAAGAGTAAGGCTAAAGAGTGGAACTAGGATGAGAATCGGACATTGCTTGAAATGTTAAACGACAACACGTATAACTATAGAGCTATGTACGATAAGTACGGCGGAGACGACACTGAACACGAAGGACATTTTACAGACGAATTTAAGACAGCCTATCACCCCACGTTTAGTAACCAGTCTATGTACTCTAGAAAGAAGTCGTAGTATAATCCAGCCGGTATTGAGGGTGGTATTTGGACAGAGGATACTGGTGACTACTACTTAAACGATCGTACATGGTCGCCTGGGTTTAATAAAGAAGCTACAGATCGATACTTAAAGTATGCTGAAAACCTCTCACCATTTCTGTCTTACGGTATATAGTCTAAGTACGGAAGACCTATTGGATATCAAGACGGTAAAGACGACTCTCTGTACAATGCTACAATTGACATGTATAAGCGCAATCTAAGAAACGCTTAGGAGAATGGTGATTCACATCAATCAGCTGAATACCGTACGTTGTAGAGCATGTTTGAATCGCAGTACGGGCAGAGCGACCTTGCTACCAAACAAAACAATTACGGTGGTATAAAGAAGCCCGGTAGCGATACCGAATATGCTACTTTCAAAGATATCGATGACTACGTAAATAAGCACTCCGATTTACTTCGTAGAAAGTATGGTAAGGCTTTGCGGGCAGAAACATTGGATGACTATTTAGATGCTATGGAAGCCGGTGGTTATTATGATTTGGATCATAAGGACCACTATCGTAAGACCATGCATGACATGAAGAAGGCCTCTAAGTGGATACGTGAATATAATCAACGACCTAACGATTATGTTAGACGCAGAGGTCCTGAAAAGATACAATTACCTCGTGTACAAGATATGAAACGCGTACAGTTTGAACCAGCATTTAAGTTACAGAAGGTTAGTACACGTAAGTGACATATAAAAAGATTTAACGTAGTACAATTTGCCAAGATACTACGTACAACATTAACATTAATTATTCTAAATAATTATGGCAAAAAAGAAGAGCGAACCAAATATAATAGATGAAGC
>CAVKNU010000325.1:20259-22464 GCA_963657465.1 Lachnospiraceae bacterium | reverse complement strand
ATACAGAAGACCATGACCCGAATGAGGCAGAACAAGTAACTGCTTTTTTTGACGCCTTTGCAGAAGCTATGCATTGGGATGTGACGGACGAAGAAAAACCTAATACTGTACAAGGTATCATAGATTATATGTCTGATTTAGTCGAACAGAACTCAAAGCCAGTATACGCAGATCCACGTATAGAACAGTTGGATACGTATGTTAAGAATGGTGGTTCCTTCGATGATTTCTACAATGGATTGTCTCAAGAAATTCAATACGATTCGTTGGATTTAGAAAACGAATCTAATCAAAAATTGGCAGTAAGAGAATACCTGCACATGCAGGGTTATACTGATCAACAGATAGCTACGAAACTCGAGCGTTACGAAGACGCTGACATGCTCGAAGATGAAGCTAAAGATGCTGTAGAACGTTTGAAGACGATCAAGCAGCAGGAAATAGAAGCTGAACAGAAGGCACAGCAAGCGCGCTACGAAGAGGAGCGTAAACAGGTAATCGAATTCTCTAACAACCTCACAAAGCAAATCAGCGACCTTACTGACATTCGCGGTGTTAAGGTACCGAAAGAAGATAAGGCCAGGTTACTTGATTACATAACACGTACTGACGAAAACGGGTTGACACAATATCAGAAAGACTTCAATGCCAATCTCATTGACAACCTCATAGAATCTGCATATTTTACGATGCGCGGTGATTCTTTAATCAGTACAGCCAAGCGTGAAGGTTCTACGGATGCTGCCACTAAGTTACGAAAAATGTTGAGACACTCTACTAAAAATCGTACGTCTCAAGGATTAGAGGACAACAGACGTTCAGCCGTAGACATAGCGTCAAAACTATTTGGCTGATATTAATTAATTAATATTTATGAATAACACACTTTTGAATAACCTTCAACTTTATCGTGGAAAGCGTTTTAGCGATTTGGTTGATGAAAACATGATTTCTAACGCACTTCTGACGAAGCCTCATGAGGTAAGCGGCCTGCTTTCTCTCGTGTTCGGTACTAAGGATGATGGTGTATCTACAGCTATTGACCTCATTACTGGTGGTCTTGGCAAGACAATGACTATTGAAAACCGTGAGTATGAGTGGTCTGTAATGATCGATTCTGAGCACGCTGTTAACATTCGTTACGCTAAGTACAATGGTGCTACTATCGATTCTACTAACTACGGCACAGTAACTCCTGGTATCAACGGTTCTCCTATCTACCTCGGTCTTGAGGAGAGATACTTCGGCCCTGGTGCAGTGCTGTCTTTCGACAACGTAAACTTCCAGGTACGTGTTTCTGGTCATCCTTATCAGGACGGTTCTACTTGGGTGTATGAGTGCTACGTAGCAGATGGTTTTGCTGGTTCTTATATCCCTGGAGAATATCTGCTTCCTGGTCGTCAGGTAAGCCGCATAGGTTCTGCTTATGAGGAGTACAGTGACGAGGCTGATATAATCAACTATCAGACTCCGTTTAAGATGCGTAACAACTTGATGACGCTCCGTCTGAGCTACGACATCACTGGTGACGCATATTCTACGGTATTGGCTATCGCGCTGAAGGATCCCGAGACTGGTAAGACTTCTTATCTGTGGTCTGACTATCAGTACTGGATTGCTCTCCGCGAGTGGAAGCGTCGTGAGGAGAAGATGTTGCTCTTTGCACATTCTAACCGTAATAGTGACGGTACTTATAACCTTAAGGGTACAAACGGCAGACCTGTATCTATAAGCGCTGGTCTGTTTGAGCAGATATCCCCGTCTAACGTACGTTACTATACTACGTTGACCGCAGAACTTCTCGAAGATTACTTGTTCGATCTGTGCTACAACATGCTTGGTACTAACGAGCGTAAGTTCATAGCACTGACCGGAGAAATGGGTTAATTTCTAGCCCCTTGCAGCAGTAATGCTGTATAGCAAATCTATTTAATTGCTGGAAACTCTATTAAAATAATTAACGTAGATTAAAAATATTATGACGAACACATAGACGTTCGATAGAAAATCAGCAGCAAAGACTTTACATAAACCATGCAGAGGGTTTGAATACAGATACATTGTTTACATAGATGGCAATGTGTACGACAGATACAACAAACGTTTAGTAAACAACATCAACGGCAAAGTAACACTTGTTGGAATAAACAACAAAGAGTACAACATGCCGGTTTAGAAGATAATAGATTCTACATTTTGCGACAT
>CAVKNU010000325.1:18070-19931 GCA_963657465.1 Lachnospiraceae bacterium | reverse complement strand
ACATTTAGTAAAGGTAATGATTCTTTCACTCTATTGGGACTAGAAAACGCTAGTAGAGTGTTCAATATTAAAAAATCTTGCTTGTGTACAATGATAAGCAGATATGGAAATAAAGACATGGTTATCCCAAGTGGTTCTATGAAAGGTTATAAAATAACTACATAGAAGTGTAAATGTAATGTTCAACGACTATCCGATACGGAGTAGGATTTAAGTAAATCCGATATAGTAGACATCCAGTTTGGATGAAGATATAGTCTGGTCTCTTATGAAAGTAAGAGCTCGAAAGAGGTTTGGCGTAACGAACCAAACAAACATAAACGATGAGAGAGTTCGACCGCGTACTTAAGGAGAAGGCTGCTAGCTATACTCTGATTGATACTAAGTTCGTTACTGGTAGTGGTCAGGAATTGACACTTGGTGGTCAGTTCACTACTTACAAGATGCTGAACGGTATTGAATTGACACTGAAGCGTTGCGGTCTCTTTGATAACATGGAACTGTTCCGTCAGCTCCACCCGATCACAGGTAAACCGTTGATGTCTTACACATTCTTGTTTGTAGACCTCGGTAGCCGTGACGGACAGGCAAACGTTGTTAAGGTTTGTCGTAAGGGTCGTGAGTTTGTACAGTGGTGTACTGGTGGTTCTGTAATACCTAGCGGTTACGGTAACAGCATCAACACACTGCGTTCTAACAGTCGCGATGGTTATCAGGTGCACTTCCTCGGTGAGGAGGGTATTATGCTTCGCAATCCGTTGTCTTGCGGTATCCTGTACTGCGATGCTGAAGACACCGATGTGGAAAATAACGGCAGCGCCCATATAGCAGCGTAATAAACAAAAATAATTAATGTTCGAGCGTAGTCTGGGGTTTTTACCCTGGGCTACGTGTACGACATTACAACATACTGATTTATTAAATTATGGTAGTTGAATTAAAGATTAAGAAAAGTAATCCCTGGGCTGGATTGGTAAAGTATAGGCATTGTTTCGATTACATTGCTCCTTATTTTACGAGGTCTGGGTCGATATACACCGGACTTACTCCGGAAGATGAAACAAAGTTTGAAAAAGCTCTTGGTTACGAACCAGGTACACTTGCTAAAAGCAGCAAGTTCTGGGACACGTTTTGTGTTAAAGTTGGTGCAAGAACAGTTATTCTTGACGATACTTACCCAAGGCAAGAGATGATTATAAAGTTTCTTAGTGGACATAAGCGTGTAGCTACATCGCTTGATAAGATGGATGCAGGTAAGGATTATCTGTTGATTAACAAACAGGAAGAGGCTGTACAGGCTAATAAACTCAACAAGACTCGTCGTGAGGCTCTTCGTGAGTTCGATAAGCTTAGTATAGAGCAGATGCGTAAGTGTCTTAGACTGTTTGGTGTTAGTTCTTCTACGATGACGAATGAACTCATCGAGTCTACACTGTTTTCACTTATCGACAAGCAGCCTAAGAAGTTCTTTGATTTGTGGATAGACAATAAATCAAAGGACACTCAGTTCCTCATAGAAGAGGCTATAGCGAAGGGAGTTATTCGTAAAGACAAGACTCAGTACTATTACGGTACAGAACTTATGGCCACGTCGTTGCAAGAGTGTATTAGTTATCTCGATTCTAAGAAGAACCAAGATCTCAAGCTTGCCATAATTACACAAACTGAGAATAAATAATTAACAGCATATACGACATATGACGTACAGCGATATTTATAAAAAGTTTTTAATAGAATACGATAAAGACGCAGCAACGACGTCATATCCGTCGTTAACACAAACTGAAGTTGCTAACATACTCGACAAAGCATACCTAGCTATAATAGCTCAAAAATTAACAGGAACAAATACGAGGGGTGT
>CAVKNU010000325.1:0-17921 GCA_963657465.1 Lachnospiraceae bacterium | reverse complement strand
AGGATGCTGATGAAGAGGATGCTGATGACGTAAACCTGTTGTATTACATACAGTCTGAAATAATAGCCCCAAAAGGAGGCATCACATGGCCAACGGTACTAGTAAGCCATGCTGACGCACTTACTTTCAAAGAAACAGCGCACAACCATCCTTGGATGGATTATCCTGTGGTTTACTTGCAAGAAGATGGAATCCATGTACTATACGGTTTGGACGACTTCACATCCGGTATGATGGACACTTCGATTCTACAGGTTACGTATATAGAGAAGCCGACTTTGTTCACCACATCACTTGCTACATGGTCTACAACCAATTGGCAACTTAGCGACACAATGGCAGAAGAAGTTATTAACATGGCTATTATACTGTCGCTCGAAACTATAGAGTCTGCTAGACTCAGCACTAAAATGTCAACTTCAAAACTTGAATCATGACGAAAGAAGAAACAAGAAAATTAGCGATTGAATTTGAACGTAGGATACAATAGATCTATCCACAATTCAACATCAAAGAGAAGCTGACATCTGATGTAATATATTCTATGCTTAATGAGTTTTAGAATGTATACTTCAAACAGATGGTGCTAGCGGACGATCAAGATAAGAGTGGTACCAGACAGTAGCGTATGATAGATGACTCTATAGCTAAGTTCATCGAAACTGCGTATATAGACGGTCCTGCTGTTGGAGATACGTTTCAATTTAACAAAATAGTTGATTCGATTATTACACCGACGGTAAGCACATCTATTCCGATTCAAGCTACAAACGTTTAGGCTGGTGACGTAGATTACTACGAGGCTACTGGATTGTTTTACGTAAACGTGTCATATGACCTGGACAGTGCTGGTCATGTCGGCATATATAGAATAGCGAGAGGACGTTGTGTAGATAGTCTGGGGTTACCCATAATGAATTCTCCAGCAGTTGATGCTAAATATCCACAGGACAGTAAACCTGCGTCACCAAATATATATGTGTGCGAGGATGACAGCAAAACGTACACTGTTGACGAAAGCGGTAAGCTTGTCGAAACAAGCGTTGCAAAGGACGAACCTATGGATAAACATATCACAGTGTTCGATGTACCAACTGATTACTACGCATACATTCGTTCTAGTAGTGTGTTGAGTAAATCATACAAGCAAGAGTCTGCTTACACCAAAGGCAATTATCCTATGGTGCCAAATATATAGGTAAAGCCCGGTGAAGTAGTTGCTACGTTTGATACGATATACAACAGCGGTGGTATAATCAAAAACCCACTGCTTGTACAACACGGCTCAGAGTTCCATTTGGTGTGCGATAAGTATACGGAAATTGCGGGCCTCAGTTTGCAATATTACCGTAATCCCAACACATTCGATTTGGAAACACCTTGCGAGTTCCCAATGCGGTGTTTTAACGATCTTGTACAAGGCGCTGTTGAGATGTATACATCCAACTACAAATTCAAACTAGCTGGACTTGGCTCCAACAGACAATAGAGACAAGAAAAACAAGGATAGGAGGACGCTGAATGACAAACTTACAAATACTCGAGGCCTTTGAGCGGGAGATCAACAAGTTTGATAATTCCGTCACTAAACCCAACACAGACGCTTCGTTATACTGGCTGAATCAAGCAGTCAAGAAGTTCGTAAAGCTCAGATACAACGGAGATTTTGTTCACAAGACTGGTTACGAAGAGACAGAGAAGCGTTATCGCGATTTGTCGAACTTGCTTACGATGGTAGAATACACCACAGACGACAGTGTGTTTACGTACAAACTCAGTGATGAGACACAGTACAGCAATTACACGCAACGTACGCTTAAGTACCCAAATGATTTTTTGTACACACTGAGTGAAACTACTGAAATATCCAATGTTACCGATGACGAAAGCAATAAGGTTACAAAATGGGTTCCTGTGTTTGAATGTACCGCAGATAGTTTTATGTATCGTGTAAACAACAGTCTTACGGATTTCCATTATCGTAATCAATACGCAAGACCGTTACGTGTAAGGACATCTGATGGATGTGCTTTGTTGACAGACGGCAAATATACAATAAACAAGTACAAACTACAGTACTTGAGAATACCTAACGAAATTTCGTTAAAAGAACCATTTAAAGAATATACCGAGTTTGAAGAGGTTGTGTTACCCGAGATTATCAAAATCGCTGCACAAATGTACTTGGAAAATACAGCAGAAGATAGGTACAAAACCATAACAACGGAGGTTAATACACAAGAATAATAAATTTTAAACTATGATTACATATGTAAATACGGTGTTTGTTAACAACAACGCCGATGCAATAGGTACGGTAGCTAGCGCTGCCGCCGCAACTACAGCTGACGCTGGTAAGTTTGTAATTGAGACCAGTGCTAATGCTGCTGGTGTAAAGACTGTGCGTATAGGTCAGGTTACTGACAAAACCGCAGTTGTTCGTAAGAAGAATGGCAATAGTGAAGCTCCCATAATTCGCTGGGCTAACGCAATCAACCCTGCTGACATCAAGTCTTTCAACGTTCTTTCATACACTGACGACGTTGACGAAAAAGTTGTTGTTGATTTCACTGGCGTTAACACAGACGTTGCAACACTCTTCGCTGAGGGTGGCAAGCGCATCGTTGTTCGTATTCAGTATAAGGATCTTCCTACACGTTATCGTAAATGGAGTGAGACTTATGAGTACGTAACAAAGGAAGGTGACGACGTAGAGGCTATTGCTACGGGCATAGCTAACTCTATCAACTATCAGTACAAGCGTGCTCGTATAGAGGCTAGCGCAGCTGCTGGTGTTCTTACACTCACGGCTATGAAGTACGACGACAACGATAGCGTTGATTCAATCAACACTGACGAAACTGTTCGTTTCACCGTTAATGTTTACTACACAGATCCCCAGGCTACTGGATTCGGTTCTAGCATCAAGCACTTCCCGAACGGACTTTCTATCAAGAAGACTCCTGGTGTGAAGTATGCCGCTTCTGCTAAGCTTGTTCGCGACCGTGAGGCTGCTGCTATGGGTTATGAGGGTATCCTCAACCGTGGCGAAGGCACATGGCCTATCATCAAGCCGGCTATGAAGACTGATCTGTCTAACAAGTACGACGGTATAGTACTTGAGTTCGAAAATCACTATCGCACTGCTGATGACTGGATTAAGACCACGAAGCAGGCCATAGAGATCTACGGTACTACCGGACAGCTTGCCGCTGTTACTACAGCTATAAAAACCGCTCTCGGTATAGCATAATTTAGATAAACGAATAGCTGGGGTGGGGCAATCGCCCTGTCTCAGCTATTTTAGTATTTTTAAAGAACACTAGTATGAAAGTAAGAATTGGAAATGATATTGCATTGAACATTCGTCTGTCTGAGAAGTACATCAAAGACCCCATCAACATAAAGAATGTGCAGTGTATCGTTGTCCCTGCAAATGGTTGTACGCCGTTTGCTCCATCTAATTATGATATAAATCGTTGCGGATTACCAGTGTATCATGTGTCACCTTGCTGTGATGGTATACGGCCCTGCTGTGGCGCTAGTTATAGCATGCAGCCGTACAATGGCTTCGGTGTAAACATTCAGAAAGATCACGTATACTATACGGACCAGTGTTGCTGTGGTGCAAATGCTTGCAGACTGTCAGTACAGTCGCTTGGTACGCCAGATGCATTTATGGCGTTTTTCCCAGCATACGAACAACACGTACTTGGCTCATACAAGCTTATTGTAATAGCTGAATTGTTTCAACCTGGCTATGACCAAAACAATCTCAGAACTGTAACAGTAGATTATGCGGACGTATTCGAACTCGTATCTTCTTCAGCCGAAGCTGATGCGTATACGTCAGTATCTATATAGGTTGGTAACGGTAGTGATCCTACCATAACAGATATATGTGTATCTCCTGCTAGTATTACTGACGTTATTGTCGGCAATCTTGGTATGATTGTAGCTACCGTATGTCCGTCTACCAGCACTAATCAGAACTTCCTGTGGCAGTTTGACGATACGCACCTTGAGGTGTTTGATGACAAAGGTAACACTCTGGTATTTAAGGCAAACAATATCCCTGTTACGACATCTGGTACATACAGTACTAATATAACTGTGTACGCCGCAGATAACATCAGCGTTTCTAAAACGATTCCTGTTACTATTTACAACTGTATGGACCACATAGATGTAGCTACGCCAATAGACGCAAGCAAGCTGACTTCAGTTGAAGCAGGCTCCTCTGTACAGATAACTCCGTTATACGAAGAAATTGCGTATGATGCAGATATGGTGCTGGTTCCGACTGTTGTTTTGTAGAACGGTGAAAAGATTACTTATTATCAAGGTGCCGACGGTGATGCTCATTATGCAGTAGATGCACGTGTAGTTAAGGGTCAGGAGTATATTATAACTACATACTATGACCAGTTGGCCGACATGGATCAGTACATGATCAAACTGATTGATGGTACTATTCGCATCAAGAACCATAATACCACATCAGCTACGTAGACGTTGGGAATCTGTATAACATCAAACGTGCAGACCGTTAACGGAGAAACAAAATCGTTCTATTACACAGCAAAGCTTGCACCAAAACCGTAATAAACAATTGATTAATATTAACAATGACAATACATCTCAAACGTATAGCAAAGAAAGCCAGTTATACGATCGGTAAGTTATACATCGACGGCGAGTATTTTTGTGACACCATAGAAGATACCGATCGCGGACTTTCTTCTGATATGAGTGCATCAGAAATAGCCAAGATTAAGGTGCACGGTAAGACCGCAATCCCTACGGGTACGTATAACGTAATTGTTACGTGGAGCCCCAGATTCAAGAAAACAATGCCGTTACTCGAAAACGTTCCTGGGTTCAGCGGAATCCGTATCCATTCCGGCAACAGTTCGTCTGATACAGAAGGGTGTATTTTGCCCGGTCAGAATAAGGTAGTCGGAAAGGTAATCAATTCAAGAGTATATACCGACAATCTGTACAAAGCCATCTCTGATGGTCTAAAGACTGGGCCTGTCTATATAACAATTGAATAACCATGCAAGTCATTAAATCTATCGGACATTTTATGGACGTAATAAGTGGGGGCACCATCTCCGGAAAGGTATCCGCGTGCCTCGGTGCAATGTTGTTAGCGTACTTTACTCCGATAGTTGGATTACTAATAACTTGCTTTGCGTTTACATCCGTTGATTTGTTCTACGGAATAAAAGTAGCCAAACGACAAGGTTAGAAAATCACTAGCGAAAGAGGGTGGAGAGGTACACTAAAGAAGATATTAGACGAATTTACTATAATATCGCTCGCAAGACTTCTTGAGTTCACTGTGTTAGGACATGACGGAGTATTCGTATTGACCGGTGGTGTTACTGTGATAATAGCGTTAACTGAACTCTGGTCTATACTCGAAAACCTAAACACACTCGACCCAAAAGGACCGTGGCGCAGCCTCGGTAAGTTCTTACGAAAGAAGGGCGAGATATACATTAAAACAGACTTAAGCAAAGATGAACACAGCAACGATAATAACGTGGCTGCTGAAGCATAAAAGATTCGTCTTTGAGGCTATTTTAAGCCTTCTGACGGCGTTATCTATCTCAGTTGGGATAATTACCCACAACAAGAACAAAAGACTCTCAGAAGGCCTCAAAATGGCCCAGAACAACGTTGAGGCCTATTAGGGGTTACTTAGTAACTCTTAGTAGGCCAATCGTGTTTTATAGTTGACCGTAGAACAACTACAGTAGACTAATGACGAACAGATCCAGAGGATTGTAGAAGTAGCCAAAGAGAATGGTGTTAAACCCAAGCAGATAACCACAGCGGCAACCCAAAAATAGACTTTGGACGTTACCGGCAGCAATAAAATAGATACTGTATACAAGTATGTAGATATAGTAGATAGTATAATATATAATAACTATACTAAGTTATATTATAATATACATAACAGTGTAATAGATACTAAGTTAGATATACAAAACACGTAGCAACTACTAGTATATACCAAGAAACAGTATAAGAATAAGAAAAGTTTTATCAAACGCCTATTTACACTAGATTTTAAGAAGATACAAATTAATGAGTACAAGATTGTAAATAGCAATGATCTCATACAACAAGATAGTGTAAGGGTAGTACAAATCAATTAACATGAACGCATATTCACTACGTACTTTTATAGACGATATACTGCTGCTGGTACGCAATAACAATATTAGCGAAAGTGAGGACTTCTCAAGAGCTCAAATACGTGCTTGGATAATGCAGTACAAGGCCATGTTGATAAAGAAACAAAACGAGAAGGACGAAGCTGAATCTGAAGAGTTGGATGCTGACGATACGCTCGTAGAAACAATAGGCCCAGTTGAGCTAGAGATAGTAAAATCACTTGACGCTAATAACCTTTATACGAGAAGGACGAAGGAGAAGTTGCCAAATCTTGTCGACGACAGCGACATATCTATTATATCGGTCACAGACCAATCCGGGTACCCTATACAAAAGATGGCACAAGAGCGTCGTAGATTCCATTGGTATCGAAAATACACCAGAGCAGAACTGACGTATTATTACGAAAACGGTTACATATACATCCAAGGCAACGAAGATTGTATGAAACTGTCATATATTTACATAACGGGTATGTTTGAATCTGATGACGATGATTGTTCAGAAGACGATATAACCATCCCAGGTTGGATGATACCTCAGATAAAAGAGTACATCATCAAGAATGAATTGTCACTGATGCTTGGTAGACCTAGTGACGATACTAATAACGCTACATTGCAGGGAATAAAACCTTATAATCATGGTTACCTCGATTCGGAACGGTAAACATTCCTACACAATCTACGATATGTACAACGCATACAGTAAACAAAACAAAGCCGTAGAGGTGTCTAGAGAGCGTTTTAACGCGATTTTAAGCCGGTTTAATAAACTTATACTAGAATCGATTTAGGACGCGTCAGAATGCTTTAAAATGCCTTGTGGGCTAGGTTATGTATGTGTTGTTAAGTACAAACCTAAAACGTACACTGAACGCAGTTTGTCAGTAGACTACAAAAGTAGTAATGAGTACGGTAAACGTATATATCATTTGAACGAACATAGTGACGGATACAAATATAGACTATATTGGTCTAAGACGCCCCAAACGTTTGCTGACAGATACAAATATCAATTGTGTTTTACTCGTGCTAATAAACGTAGATTGGCATAGTTAATATTTAAACATAACGATTATATAGACGTAAATGATATACAAGTATACAAGTTGTGAGTCTGTCATAGCAAAGATAATGGCCGACTTAAACATGGCTGAAAAAGATACTCGTGTAACTGATATGAGGGAATGGATATTTGAAGCCGTTGAAAAGATAGGTGCACCTATGTAGTACATACAAAAAGAAACAGACCCTATTCCAGTAGAGGATCATCAAGTACCGATTCCAGACGACGTACACGATATAAGTAGCATTGCGTGGTCTCCAAACCCAGGTGACGTGTGGATACCAATGCGGCCAAACAATGCTTCATTTAAGGAACCGCGTAGACAATATACTAGACCCGGAGCTGCTGGATTACCTCCAATGAAGCACAAACTACCGACAACGCAGGCGGAGTTCTTTACAAACCAAGGAACACTCCCGTTGGAACGAGCTTTAGGTGATTTACACGAACCACTTTATTTTATTAAACCAGGTTGGGTTGTTACAAACAAAGCTAGTGGATTTATTAAGATTGCGTACAAAGCAATCGCTGTTGACGACAGAGGGTATCCACTTATACCAGATCTCGCTTCGTATCAAGAAGCCGTTTATTGGTATGTTGTAATGAAGCTCAAGTTCCCGAAGTTTTTAAATGGCTCGCTAGGAGGTCATAGAAAATATACACCTAATGTGTATGCTACAATAACACAGAACTGGCACTTTTATAGAAACCAAGCATACGCTGAAGCAATGATGCCTACAGAAGGCGATATGCGAGGCATTAAGAACGAATGGACTAAGCTAATACCAGATTGGGATTCCGATGATACATTCTTCGAAAGTAGCGGTTAGAGGCAATTAAATTTCAACGATTATTACTATGGATATTAATGACAACCAGCAATAGAATACGTTCGAATCCGGAATGAATACCGATACGGCCGACTATGTGTTGGCTAAGAATCAGTATCGCGAAGCCAGAAATTTGCGCCTGACTACGGACGATAGTGGTAATTCTGCAGAACTGCACATCATAGAAGGAAACGTTTTGGTTGAAACGTTAGTTGTAGACTACGATCAATTCATCAGTAAATACAATCCTAACGATTATAAAATACTGGCAGTAAATACTGTTCGTAATATCGGTGTTATAATTGTTAAAAACCTACGTCTGAAAGTGTGGAACATTATCAAACTCGTGTTAAACGAAGATAATACGATTGACAACACTTGGGTGTTTGGTGACACTGGTATTACAGATATGCTCGAGGGTGATGCTGTAGACACTGTTCTTCGATGGGAGTCGTCCAGCAGAATCAAACTTTACATCGCTGACGGTAAGCATTATATGTTGGCTATAAATGTTGCTCAAGATTACACTGACCCGAAAATAGAGCAGTTCTTGATATATCCGAGCGCTAAACTGAAAGCTCCGAAGTTTGTAGATATTACTTCTAACGGTACACTTACGTCAGGTTTATATCAGTACGCATATCAGCGATACAGTGTTGGTGGTGCTATTAGCGAGATGTCAAGAACCACCAAGATGATACCTCTTGTCTTACCTACTGGTGGTGGTTGGTATGCTGGAGCAGAAGCTGGAAAAACTACATCTGGAGCAATTACTATACTGATACCAGGAGACGATGAGTGCGTTCTCCCGTGTCTTAGAGTGTACAGAATACATTATTACGAATCTGGACAGACTCCGACGATAGAACTGTTTACGGAAATAGAGCTGTCGAGTGCTGCTGAAGACGTTACTGTTGTAGATACTGGACAGACGGCTAGCGCAACATTGACTACAGAGGAGTTTAATTCTGTCTCTGGTGTTCACATAATACCTTCGTGTATTGAATCAAAGCATGACTATTTGTTTGCGGCAGGTATATCAGAATAGTCAGGAGACCTTGCTGAGATTGCAGATTTCGACACAAGAACGTATTCGTTCAAACACGACGGTGATTCAAACGAATGCGTTGTTGACGGCGAAAGTGTTACAGATGCTACATACGCAGACGGAGATGGGGTTGATACAATAACAGAGCACATTTCAAGTCTGAAGAACGTTAGTAATCTCGCTGACTGTATACAAACAGAAGACTGCAAATATGCCCCTTGGATAAACAGTGAAGAACAAACATGGACACCTGTATACGGTGGTGTTGGTCCTAATGTGAGGTGGAGGTTCATTAGAACAAAGCTCGATGCTGACTATACTCCAGCTATAACCAGCACACGCAAAAAACAAACGACTCGTATTTGCGATCTTTAGACTTTAAGATTGAAAGAGTGGGGTGATGATAATACTGGCAAGGCTGCTTAGCTAACTAACAGAAGGATCTGGAACTTATTTGAGCGCGTTGATCTTACGGACGGTAAGCTACCTGTAATTCCGGCGGAGTTTCCAGATGATATTGTGGGCAGTGATTGTGGACTTATACGAAAAACAACAAGTGAACAACTGTCGCAATATAATGAGGACTATGGCTTGACATCTAGAACACTGTCGTACGGGTCATAGTACGCGACAGGAAACGTTGGATGTCAACCAATACTCGCTCCGCACGCAACCGAGAGTTAGTACGAACTCAATATAGGTGACGATTGGACGGATGAATACGTGGGTGCTTCGACTGGGAAAAACAGATACGGAGACGACGGTAAACACGACGCATTCAACTACGGAAACCCCAAAATGACATATCTATTCAAGTCGTTACGTCGTGGTGAAACGTATAGATTCGGTTTGATTTTTTACGATAAGTATGGTACAGCATCTAAAGTTAAATGGATGCAAGACGTTAGAGTTCCGGAACTATACGAACACGGATTTGAGACGTTTGCGTCAAATGCTGTATCTTACTCAAGTCATGCAATAGACTTGGCAGTGTTCCCTCTCGGAATATAGGTAGAAATTACAGGAAAGCTACCAGACGGTATTGTTGGGTACGAAGTTGTTAGGTGTAGACGCGGGTTAAACAACATAAAGAACATCATGCAGGGTGTGTTGGCCAGGCCTATACATAGAACAAGTTACGACGGCAATGGAAAAGATAACTCGTCTTCGTTGTTCTGCCCAACAGGATATCTTACAACAGCAAGGTGGTGCAGTGGACCATCTCCATACGGTCCGTTTGAGAGATATGGGTTTTATACCGGAACTAAGTCTAATACAGACTTCCGATACGCCAGTGCTACAAACTTTGACAATTTCAACGTATATCAATTCGTCTCAGCCGAAACTACGTATTAGCAGGAATCCACACAATCGATGATAAACTCTATCGGTGAAGATAACCTACGTATAGATGGGTTGAAGATGCTGTTTGGTCAGAACTCATCAAAACCATACTCTAACGGGAAACTAGTTCAAAACGATGATAATGTCATACAGAACGCGTACGTTGGTGAAGCTGGTAGTATTGAGATGGGACACTACAATGCGTTCTTGTGGACAAATCCCAATTGGCATTATAAATACAAAAAAGACACACATGTAGAGAGTGGCGTCACATACTACTACGACCTTACGTTTATCTGTAGAGGAATGGCGTATGACAATCGTTACAAGTTCTTAGGTAGGGGTGGTGATGTAATCAATGACGGACAACAGTTGATTCATTACACGGCAAGTATGCCTTTTTGGTGGTGTACAATGTCGAATTACTACAGGCTGTGGGATGAAACCTACGGTGGCGGTATGAAGCCTGACGTGTACTAGTATTATACGGACTGGAGTGCTATGTGGTGTGGGTGGTATAACTACACGAGCAGAAAGGTAGAGTTTGCTGACGTGTACCTATCTACATTACCGAACGCAGGTAGTCGTAATGGATGGGGTGGGCCAGCATCAGCCGTTACTGACGTAGAGCCGAACTGTATGTCGTATATAAAACTATACGAACAGTCATCCAGTGTTACGTACAGAACACCATGTGTAGAACGTACAAGTAATAATGCTGACGTATATAGCTTAGGACACATTGTAAACTTATATGCTTCACCGGTCAAAGGCAGCACAACGCCTAAGTATTTTGATAACGATAAGATGAGCAACAATACGTTGGCTGACTTCACCAGGATATTCACAACACGTCCTTAGGATATACATGCGGATATAACGTTGGCGTTCACACCAACTGTAATAAAGAAAGGACAACTGTTCTCGTAGACGGAAAGTACAGACAAAGACCAGAACCTAAACCCCAACAACATTTCTAATCACAAAGACGTTTAGTTTTTGAACGCTACTTTTGCGTTAAATGGTGATAACTATGCCGTGTCTAAGGATTGTATCGGCAACATCCAGTAGGCTCGTCAGGTTGGATATTCAGGAGGCTGGTTTAACCCAAACGTCGATGTCAATAACTCATATTCATACGAAGCGTGTCTTGGTGGTCCGTGTTTAATACTCAAAACAACAGAAACAGCTAACGATGCGCTGAATGGACCTACATTCTCAAATGTGTCCGCAGCTACAACAATAGACCGAGTTAGTTCGTTTGACTAGTTCCCACACCTACCGCCAAAGATTTCATACGAGAGTGCTCCGCTATACACCGGTATTAACACCAAGCTCGAACTGTTTCAGGGTGATATAACATCTAGTTCTGGCGAACTTGTATCATCAGACCATTGGGAGAACAACACGGGTACTCCTTTAGCGGAGGGATGGAAGGGTGTTCCCGGTATAGGTGGGCCCTACTACGGAAGTATTACACAAGACATATACGGGGATTTTTACATGCAGCGCGTATCAAAAAAACAGAGCAGTGCTGAAGAAGATGCTAATATAAACTAGCTGGGTGTCCCGGTAGGTATATATAACCACAGTATAGCCGGTACGTTGTTATGTAACATCTCTAAACCGTACACCGTAGGCAACGGATACTCTTAGATGGATCGTAGCGGAGATGTGTATTACAGTTATGGTGATTATGTGGACATTACAAGCGACAATACGTCATGTGTAAGCTTTAGTGGAGATTGCTACATACAGTTGCTGGAATACGTGTCCGGACGTAAGATAATAAACGATTTGAACGTAGTTCCATCTAAAAACGCTAGTCAGGAATGGCTGTGCTGGTGGAACCAGAGTCCACAGACAAAAGCTGTAGTGTACGCAATACCTTTGGAAACAAACATCGACATAGAACACGAGTATGGTCATAGTGTAAGTAGGGCATACGCAAACAATGACAAACAGTCCAACATATGTTCTCCGCAGTTTGAACCATATACGTAGGCATACGATAGTAGTGTTTCGTCATTGTCTAAGACTCAAACAGAAGCTATGTATAAGTACAATGGAGCATATAGCGTAGTAAATACAGCAAGGCTGTTTTCTCCGTACACTGTGGCAGACCGTGAATCGAATGAAGATGATTTTGACTACAGATGCTTCTATTCAAGTCCAAAAGAAAACGGAGAAGTTATTGACAGTTGGACCAAATTTATGTCTTCTAACTTCCTCGACGTAGATACTCGACACGGCGCAATAAATAAACTTAAGCTGTTTAAAGACAGGTTGTTGTTCTGGCAAGACTAGGCCTTCGGTATGTTTGATGTGAATGAAACGGCTGTAGTAACGTCTACTGACAACAGAACTCTTATGTTGGGTGAAAGTGGAGTACTACAAAGGTTTACATACATATCTACGATACATGGTATAGACAAGTTATCGTTGGCATTGACGACATCGGATCGTGCGCTATATTGGTTCGATAAGAAGAGTAATGTTTTGATGTCATACAGCGATAATGGATTATCTGAGTTGAGTACTAGTGCTAACGTCAGAACATACATGAATAATGACGCTAAGAGTGCTGCAGATATTGCTACGATAGGATACGACAAAGAGTTTTAGGAAGTGTTGTTTAACGTATACAAAGGTGAGACATTGGTATACAACGAAAACCAAGGCTGTTTTACCGCCATATATGACAACGACCGTAACACCGCAATATATTATCTACCATTCAACCAGGCGTTATTAACAGCAATTAGGTTGGATACGCCTTGGGATGAGGTGAATCAATCTCCTAAAATAGGTATATACAGAGAAAACGAAAGTGTTGCTGCATCGGACGGCAAAACTACATACCACATGTTATACGGTAACACGTTAATTCCAAAAGTATCTTTCGTAGTCAATGCTATACCAACCACACCTAAAGTATACGATATAACCACATTTGGAGGATCGTTTACAGATTATACAAAACTCAAATTAACTTATACTACTCCACACGATCAAACCGGCACTGCCGAAGGAGACAGCATAACCCGTCGTGAATGGGATTACAGGTTGTGTGTACCACGTGCAAATAACGCAGAATACGGTAACCGTATGCGAGACAAGACGATTGAATGTACAATCGACGGCGGCAAAGATGGACAAGAAGAGTTCTCACTGGAGTATATTATAACTAAGTACAGATTGTCATGCAGTTAAGTAAATATAAATACATTAAAAACAGTAGAACGTTGCCGAAATACGACCCCGGTAAGACATGGGATGGGGTTGATATCTCGTCTACGATAAAAAGCCCAACTTTCGATACCAAGACCAAGCTTGCAGAAATGGATACTAAACTTGCTGGCATGAAATTTGAGAATCCGCTTAAACCGAAACTTAAATTTGATGCGAATAAGTTTGCAAGTGGTTTTAATAAAGCAAAAGGTATTGCTGGCGACGCACTTGGTGCATATAGTGCCATAAGCAACGCGTTTAACGCTCCAATAAAATCTGGTTCTGAGATGAACACTGAAGCCGGAACCGCAGACATGTCTGCCGGTGGCGCTACAGTCAAATTACAAAACTAGGTTGACGAAGCTGCCCAGATGGCTCAGTTGAAGAAAGAAAACCAATCAAATTCTTTGGCTGCTGCTAGTGGTGGAGCGAAACTAGGTAGTAGTGTTGGGTCGTTATTTGGCCCAGTTGGTGGTGTTGTCGGCTCGGTTGTCGGTGGCATTGGCGGTTTTATAGGTGGTTTGTTTGGTGGAAGCAGCCGCAAGCGTCGTATGCGAGAACGTCTCGCAAGAATGCGTTCCACCACAAACTTAGATAACGATATTAGAGTAGTGCAAGGTGTATCTGATAGAATGACCTCAGAGTACGCTGAAGACCACGAAAATACACAAGACGATATACTTTACGCAAACAATGGCAAAAGTGCAATGAGGCAGTATAACAATGGCAAAGTGTGGTCTCCGAGTGGATATCACGCAGGACCAACAAACAGCAAAGTTGGTTACGGAGAAAGCATAGTAAATTTTCGAACTGGAAAGGGTACGCTGATAACAAAAGGTAAGCGTGGCGTAGATAATCAAGATTCTTCTGTGAGTCCTGGTGACGATAATACAATATTTGGTAATATGATAAATCCATATTCCGGGATGCTGTTTTCAGATCAAGCAGCTCCTCTTACAATGTAGCTTGAACATCTGAACGCTATTAAATTAAAAAACAAAGGGGAACAGAGCTCCTTGACTGATGTTACACAGAAAGTGCAGCAACGTGAATTAAACAAAGCTAAACGTAAAACGTTAGGTCAACTGCAAGAACTGGCAGACCAACAGCAACAAGTACACGCAGCTACTGGAAATGGTGATTACAATTACGGAAAAGTCCCAATGTTCGACGATGGGGACGATGGAATTGCCTACGATAGAGAACTAAGCCCAATCACAGCTCCGGCACTTGAGCCTATTGGATCAAAGGGATCGTCGAGAAAGTCGAAAAAACCCAATCTCTTAAACAGTCTTGGAGGTCTATTTAAATCTAATTCGCAGGGTGGTCTTGGAGATTATCACACGTTGCCAGGAATTGCTTCATTGCTTGCAGGATATAATCAGTACATGCGTGCTGAATCACAAGCACCGAAAGGGTCCGATATATACGCCATCAATCCATACGAAAGGTTGGCCTTGTAGGGTTTATCTAGACAAAGACTCAACCCGTACAACTATATGCGTGATATGTATGACGCAGAACGCCGTGGTGCATATGCTATAAACAATGCTGGGGCTATGTCTGGAGGATAGAGGTAGGCTAATCGAGTTGCCTTAGCTCTTGGTTCACAACGTAACATAGCAGATATGCTTCGTAATGTGGATGAGAAGAACCTTGGGTACAAGCAGAAGTATTACGATACGATGTTGAGTACAGGTAATCAAAACGCTACTCGTAGACAGTCTGCCAACCAATACGACTTCGATACGTATACTAAGGCACACGCAGCCAGGGAACAAATGCGTCAGATGGGCATCAACAACATGCTGCAGGCCCTTGGTGATTATTAGAAGAACAGATTTAAACGCGACATGGGTAGACAGCAGCTCGATTTGTATAATAGGAGTCTTAGTCTGGATCAGAAGCGCTTACTTAAAGAACTTGAAAACAGATGATATACCAATACGATTAGGCACTAGCCGCGCCATCGATGGATATATATGATACTGGAATGTTGAGGTCATATATTGACGCCGTTAAGGGCGATTATGAGCGCGGACTAGCGGACCAAAAGGAATTTATGACAAAGTACGGCGATTTCACAAGTCCTATATCGAAAGACGTAGAATGGTGGAACAGCACCGTAAACAAACCGATACACGAATTTGTGTCTAAAGCAGCAGAGTCTGGTATTGATATGAGATCTCCAGAGTTTAGATTAGCTTTGAGTAATCTTACCAACCGTATGCCGTATGGTGAAATGAATCTCCGTAAACAATACGCAAAGAACGCGGAAGAATATAAGAAAAACAGAGACTACTTGAGACGTTTAGGAAAGTTTAATGCTGATTTCGAACGCAGTAGGCTCGGTGGTCATACGCTTGAGGACTGGGATACGTCAACGATGGGCGGCTGGCAGGAAACTTCTCCGGAGATGCTTATCGACCTAACAACGTTCTCTAAAGACGCAACTAAGGGACTTAAGCCGGGATATATTAGGTCTGATGATCAATATGACTATACTGGTGTTTCTGAAGACCGTGTTCGTAAGACGATTGGTGATAAACTACAAGACTTTCTTAACACTCCGTCTGGAAAATATTACCTCAACGATATCGCAGCTAAGCACGGTTATGACATGTCTGAAGATTGGGCTAAGCAGTTGGCCGAAAAGGAATTGTTTGAGGACGCTGTCAATAGGTCTGGTGCCGCATACGAAATAAAAGCACCTAACGAATACGCAATGCTTGCTGCAAAGGCACAGGATGCGAAAGACCTCGAAGCAATAAAGCATCAGTACGACAAGGATCTTTTATATGCAAGAGCTGCTCTTCCAGATTCAGACGGCGGTTCTGGGTCAGGTGGTACCAAAGGAAAGTATAAATACGAGCCTGTTGGAACAGTCACTGTAAACAAAGTCGACGTGAAGAAAGGGGATGTTACCCAGAAAGGTCGTGTGATATATACTACTGGCGAAGGTGGTATTTCTGGTGCTGACATCTATTACGCAACCAAAGATGGGCGATTAGAACGGATGTACAGCAATTCAAAACGTAAAGGCGATCATCCCGCTACTTTCCACGATGCTGGTAAAGAGCCGATAAAGATTGGAGACGACTATTACCTGGAAGTAACGCCTCACCTCAACACTACCCCGGCTCAGAAAGCAAATCTTTCGGAACAAGAACAGGCAGCATATACGTCGAAATTCCCGGTGAGTGGTTATGGGGATCTGAAAACGGCATATTTAAAAGTAAGAAGAGTTAAAGCATCTTAAGTATGGCAAATACATACAATTACATAACAAAACCCAAGACAACTGATTGGAGTCGTCCACAATGGAGACGACCCCAGTCAACCTCTTGGCATAAGTCTGATGATAGAAACAGTAATGTACCTAAGTCCATCAGACGACCAATTCGTACATACGAAGATCTTCTCAAGTCAGGACGAAGTTTTGCGTCTGTATTAGACGATGAGATACGCGAAGGTGCTGAAAGAGCCGACAAGCTTGGTACCAGGTATGCGGAAACAGATTTACATCGCGACTAGAGACACAAATTTGATTTCTTTGGTACACGTAAACGCGACCCAATTCAACGCGAAGAAGATGAATATTGGCAGAAGCGCGAAGACGAAGAAAACCGCTTAAAAGAAGCTGCTGAAAAAGCCGAGCGTGAAGAATTTGAAAAGCAACGACAGCTCGCTGACGAACAGTACGCCAAAGATTTCAGTAAGTCATATGGTAAAGTCACCATGCCTGGGTATTATGGTGTTGGCGGTACCGCTGGAAATGCGTTGGGATTCCTTATCAAGGATATGATTGGCAGTGGTGTGGAAAAGGCCAATATGGCGTATTTGTCTTCCACTGTAGGTAAGATACAAAACGACGATAAGATAATCGATTTGGCCAACGCGCAACAGCTAGATCTCGACCTACGTAACCAGTTCGATTTACTTAAAGATGTTCGTGCTAATGCTACAGACAAAGCTCAAGTAGATGACGCGGAAAGACGTATGCTAGAGATTGGCAAATAGCTTGACGATCCCGAACACAGGCGTAGAGTTGACGCATATAAACTGCTCGCAGTACACAACCAGATGGGGTTTGGGGAAAAGCTTTCCCGTGGAATAAACGCACTACTTAATCCATTAAAAAACGACCCAGATCTTGTAGCAAGACAGCAGTACGTACAGCGTCAGCACGACCTTGCTCGGTATAATGC
>CAVKNU010000324.1:0-2003 GCA_963657465.1 Lachnospiraceae bacterium | reverse complement strand
GTTCTTTTAATTTGTTGGCAAGTTACAGGCAAGTTAAAATTATTCTTGTAACTTCTTTATAGTCAACTCCTCTTATCTCTATCCCTGCCTGTTGTTCAAACCTTAGCAAGTTACAGGCAAGTTAAATCACGGCTCTGCTTCGTTTAGCAACCTGTTCAACTGGGCTTGCAGTTCTTCCCGTTTAGGCAGATACAGTTGATAGCGGGCAGCGAATAGCTGGTTGGTGATACCTTGCAGGGCATATTCCATCAACAGCTCATCTTTTCTCGCTCCAAGTACGATGCCTATAGGTGGGTTGTCGTCCGCTTGACATACTTCTTCGCTGAAGTAATTGAGGTAGAGGTTCATCTGACCGATATCACCATGCTTTATTTCTGCCCGCTTGAGGTCAATTAGCACATAGCATTTCAAGACGCAGTGGTAGAACACGAGGTCTACCTTGAACTGGCGGCTTCCTATCTGCATGACATATTGTCGCCCTACAAAAGCGAAGCCTCTGCCAAGCTCCAGCAGGAACTGCTCCATATTGTCTTTCAGTGCCTTCTCCAACTCTCCTTCCTTGTATCGTTTCTTTTGTGGAAGACCGGTAAACTCCAGCACAAACGGGTCGCGTATGATGTCTTGCGCCGTCATCACCTGATGCCCCTTATTGGCCAGAGCCAAGACTCCCTCACGGTCGGTGCTCAATGCAAGGCGTTGAAACAGACAGCTTTTCATCTGACGTCTCAGTTCTCTTACGTTCCAACTCTCCAAAATGCACTCCTTCATGTAGAACTGCATTTCAAGAGGGTCTTCGCACTTCAAAATCTCATAGTAATGGCTCCATGTCAATTTGTGGGACAGCGTCCCACATTTTGGGAAAGCCAAATACAACTTCCTCATGTAGGTCAGATTGGAGCGGTTGAAGCCTTTCCCATTTTTAAGGGTCAAGTCCTTGGAAAGGTTCACCAGCAGTTGCTTGCCGTATTCCGCCCGTTCCTTGCCTCCTTGCTCATACTCAACAATATATTTACCTGTTTGCCAGTTTGTTTCAAGTAGCTGGGTGTTGACGGCACGGATAGCATTCTCCTTGGCTTGACTCCAAAGAGTGGATATGCTATCTACCAACTGCTGGTACTCGCCGTCTACTGATGGGATTGTTTGTATCACGTCTTTGCTCATAACATTCTTGCTCTATTTGTTCCAACGCTCTATTTCCTGCTCTACCATGGAGATGGCTAAAGTTTCATCTTCTTTTGATTGGGAGTTCTTTTCTATATATTGTTCTATCAATTTGACAATTCTCTCGTAATTGTCGTTAGGAGAAGGAATCAGTAACTCAGAAATGCGCTCTGGCGTAATGAAGGGAATCATTGTGCCTGTAGCTAATCGTTGAAGCATTTTAACGGCACCTTTTGACTTCAAAAACGCAAATGCCCAATATGCCATGTTCTCATCATTGAAGACAATTCTTATTACATGGTCAGACAGACAACAACCATTTAATTTATTGTCGGCGATGAAGACATTGCCTAAAATACCTCCATCTGTGGTTCCTGATTTATAGAGCAATAAGGTTCCCTTGCTAACTGTATAATCCTTTATGTCTTTAACACCACGAGGAGACAGCCATCTATAATAACGCAAGTTAAACTGGGTAAGTTCACTTCCCGTCATAAAAGGATAACCATTATCATTGTTCAAATAGATGTGTTTAAACATCGGTGGTGCAAAAATGTTGGACGTTACATCCTTTAACCTAATAGAATCATTCTTGTATTTATCAATGAACTCATCTACTTCAAGATTATTGTTATATGCTGCAATACCTAACTTCAGTTGAGAGAGTTTTAATGAAAAGCACTTTGTTAGTTCATCTTTGATGGAATATTGTTCATCGAAATAGCGAACAGCATCTTCCAATGCCTCCATAGCCTCTTCCCTCAATCTTGCGGACTCTTGCATCAAATCATCCACTTCCTTTTGGAAGGAATCGGGAAATTGAGGAATGGGGAGAGAACCGA
>CAVKNU010000323.1:0-2025 GCA_963657465.1 Lachnospiraceae bacterium | reverse complement strand
ACAAAGATACATCATCTTCGGCAAATCACCAAATTCATTTTTGGACGCTTACGAGAAAAACGAATATTTTAAATGATATTTACGCCTAAATATCAGCTATTTACGTTAATAAAAACTAATACAAAATCTATGCCGCAGAAGGTGTCTCATCATACCATTTCTCACCCAATATCAAGAGGGTGAACTCATCTGGTGTCAATGTTGTGGTACGATTGTCATCATTATAACGAGGCACTTGAAAACGTCCCTCGCTCAACTTTCTCACATAAAGTGTCAAGCCATTGCTCTCACGATGGAGAATCTTCGCTGTGGTGCGAGTCTTACCTATAAATATAAAGGCTTCATCTTGCGTGAGGTAACGGCCGAACTCCTCATTCACGATTCCCTGGAGACCCTGAAACTGCTTGCGCATATCGACTGGCTCCATGCACAAGTAGTACTTCAGGTCATCCGTCAACTGACAAACCTTAGCCATAAGCCTATACTGTTATACTAATGTAGGCTCGAAGCTGGTCTATGCTGATATCAGCTGGAAGGATTAGGGTTACACCATTGGGATAGCTTAATTTCAGATAAGGATTGCGACGGCTGCGACTTGTCACAGCTTCACGCATCTCCCTTGCCTCATTGTCGCTGATGACTACCTCTGCGAACTTAGGCTTGCTTGTTGTTTGTTTCTTGCTTTGTACCATAATTCATTAAAATTTAAATTCACGGTGCAAAGGTAGGAAACTTTTCTCAGGCACACAAGACGGCTTTCACCGAATACTTACAAATCATCAATCTTGTTCTTTGAGAGACTCTATAAATTCACTAGGAGTCATGATTTTTATCTTATCAGTATCTGCATCCTTAAAATCCTTGATGTTGATGGTTAGCAAAACATCAGCATCGCAATTAAGCGCAGCCTGATATTGATAACTATCTTCCAAGTCATTAAAGTTCTCATCTATGACACCTTGTTCAAGTCCATTCCTTGTTGCAGCAGCCACTTGGAATGTGGAAAGAACCCTCAGCAATATTTTCCTTTCCTTTATAAGGCGCTCAGGATTAAAGATTTCCTTTCTTTTCAACTGCTTGTCTACTAGAAATGTCAAGGTATAGAATCCACCTTCTGACAAATACAGCTGAAACTTATCCGTAGGAAGAGCCAAGATTTTGGCAACAGGCTCAAACTGCAATCGCCTTTCCAAAAACTCTGTTATAATATTTGTATCACAAAAGATTCTCATACCCCATATTTTTCATCCAAGTAATCATCAAGCAACTCTTTGTCACTCTTGTCGGATGCAAAGATACCTCCCAATTCATCCCAACTGAACATTTTATGCCCAGCCAGTTGCTTTTCTTCTTTATTAGGATTCTCAACTATAATTGAAAGCAAGACCTTGTTAACCCATTCATCTACGTTAACCCTATCCCGCTTCGCAAATAGCGCAGCCCTATTATAGACCTCTGGTCTCAATGATACATTTGCCATATTGAATATTTTTATATTACGCACTGCAAAGTTACGCTTTTCTTTTGAAACAACCAAGGAAAGAGGGAGAAATTTGAAGAACAGTTGAAAATTAACATTTAACATTTCATATTCAACATTCTACAGCAGACCCTTCTTGTCATTATCCTCAAACCAATCTTCCAGTGCCTCCTCAAAACTCCACTTAAACTGATAGCCACAGTTCTTCAGCTTCTCTCCACAGATATTGGTAGAGATTTGTAGTTTCTTCACTCTCGCAGGACAGATGCCCATAGGCGAGCCAAGCAGCATCGCCATCCTTGCCATTGGCATGATAACCCAATTAGGTATGTCTGGCACAAACTGAGTCAGACCAGTCACCTTCTTCATCGCCTCCACGATGTGCTGGATGGTATAGGCAGGCTCAAAGCAGCAGTTGTAAAGCTCCACGCCATGCTCATGGTGCTCCAAGCGATAAAGCATGAAGCGCACCAACTCCTTCACATAGATGCAAGCCTTGATGGTATCCTTTCTGCCAGGATAAGCAAACTTATGACCACGGATAG
>CAVKNU010000322.1:0-2060 GCA_963657465.1 Lachnospiraceae bacterium | reverse complement strand
AAGTATCCTAAGATACTTTGGAAAGTAACCTAGGAGGCATAAAAATGACAACCTTGATAATTGAAACGATGAATTTACAAATAATACACCGCACCTTCATCTATGGAGGATGCAATCAGATTTTGCCCAAGGCAATATCTGCCACGCAGAATATCCATGACTGCAAGTTCATGGGAGGGTTAAAAAAAACGTTGGACGAAGGTGGCAGCATCCCTCCTCGCAGTGCTGGTTGTGGTCTTGGTAGCTGATGATGTCAAGTCTCATCTGGAGGTAGCTCAATTAAAGGGCAAGACCTAAAAAATGCCCCAAAACTTTGGCACTTACAGAATAAAGTCGTACTTTTGTCGTTATATTAGCATCAAAAACGAATAATTATGGCAAACGACAATAATATATACCCAGTGGTTGATGAATCGCAGATAGTACTCTATCAGCCTGACGAAAGCATATCTCTTCAAGTTAAACTTGATGAAGATTTCAGAACGGTATGGCTTTCTATAGATCAAATGGCAGAATTGTTTGGGCGTGATCGAAGTGTTATAGGAAAACATGTCCGTGCGATATTCAAAGAAGGTGAGCTACAGAAAGATTCAGTGTGGGCAAAATTTGCCTACACTGCTTCGGACGGAAAAAGTTATCAAGTAGATTATTATAATCTTGATGTTATTATTTCTGTTGGATATAGGGTAAAGTCAGCTCAAGGAACAAAATTTCGTATTTGGGCAACTTCTGTTTTGCGTCAGTATCTCCTTCAAGGTTATTCTGTGAATCGTCATTTGATAGCCTTGCAAGAAAACATGGACAAACGTATGACTCGCATAGAAGATACACAAGCCAAGCAGCAACAGCAGCTCGACTTCTTCATCCGAACCTCCACACCTCCTGCAGAGATGGTCTTCTTCGAAGGCGACTTCTATACAGCAAGAGTAGCACTAGAGAATCTTGTGCGAACAGCCAACCAACGAGTAATTATCATAGATGGCTACGTCTCATCCTTAACCCTTAGCATCCTCGATGTTCGCAAGCCTGAAGTCACAGCAGTTATTTATACCAATGGTGTAGGTCCAGGAATGCAACGTTTGATGGATGAGCACGACCACCTCTTCCCAAACAACCATATAGACATTCGCAAATGGAAAAAAGAGTCTCATGACCGTTGGCTCATCATTGATGATGCCCTCTATCATTGTGGTCATTCCCTCAATGCCAATGGCGGTCACAAAATTTCTGCCATTACCATGATGGGTACATCACCTGAGGCTATTCTCTCAGAAGTAGAAGAATAATTATGGATAAAGTATATATGTCTAAAATAAATTCTGATGAAAACAAATAAAATATATAAATCATTATTAGACAAGTCTATAGCCTCAATGTTGGCAGCTATAGAAATATACAATAAACCTAACTTCGAGTATAGGGAAGATACATTTGCCATATTGGTTGTTAACGCTTGGGAATTACTTTTCAAAGCTGTTATGTTTAAATATAAGGGCTATCATTTGCAAGCAATATATGAGATGAGACCTAAAATAAAAAAAGATGGGACAAAATCTAAAATAAAAGAGCCTGCGTTGAATCGAACAGGAAATCCAAAGACTTTGTCTATATTTGAGGTAATGAAATTCTTGTATGAAAAGAAATTGCTTACGCTCTCTATGAGAAGTAATGTTGATGCATTGATAGAGTTACGTGACAATTCGATACATTTTACCAATATGACCTCTATATCTAAGAAAATACAAGAAGTTGGGTTCGCTACCATAAAGAATTATATTCAATATATCAAAGAAAACAAAATAGAAATAGATATTAGCAAATATAATTTTTATCTTATGCCATTGGCTTACGTAGATGAAAAAGTGGTCGTTGATTCTGTTATGCCAGATGAAACCTCTAAGTATATAAGCTATGTAAAAGGTCTGTTGGATACTTCTGTAGCTTCTGATTCTTACGATATAGCAATATCTATTGATGTGAAGTTTGACAAAAAATCATCATTCGATGCTTTAGCTTGTAAAATGAGCAAAGATGGAACTCCTGTTTATCTGAAAGAAGAG
>CAVKNU010000321.1:0-2069 GCA_963657465.1 Lachnospiraceae bacterium | reverse complement strand
TCTACGAGCATGGCGAGAGCTGCTACAACTAATAAAATGTAAGTACGAGAGAGATTTTTTATACAGAAGTTTTGGTGGAGAAGGGAAATTTTAGTACCTTCGCACCCAAAACTTTTCAAAAAAAACAGGTTTCGGCATCGTTTCTGCTTGTCGATTTCCTAGTATTAATAAAAAAATAAGAGAGATTATGAAAAAGGTATTAGATATGAAAAAGGTGGGTGCCTTGGCACTCGGTTTGGCAGCATTCGCTCCTAGTGCAATGGCTCAGGATAAAGTAGAAGGAACTATCGGTGCAGACATCGTAAGCCAGTACTACTGGCGTGGTCAGGATTTGGGAAGCATCTCTTTGCAGCCAACTCTCGGCATTTCTTACAAGGGTTTGTCTTTGACAGCTTGGGGAAGTGTTGGAATCTCTGAACCATCAGACACCAAGGAGTTCGACTTGACCGCAGCTTACGAGACAGGAGGTTTCCATATTGGCGTTACCGATTATTGGTTCAATTCCCCTAACGAGAAGTATTTCCAGTACGCAGCTCATGAGACCTCTCACGTATTCGAGGCAAACATTGGTTATGACTTCGGTCCTGTCGCTTTGAACTGGTACACCAACTTTGCAGGAAATGACGGTCTCAACAAAGATGGCAAACGAGCATATTCCTCTTATTTCGAGGCTACCGCTCCATTCAAGTTGGGCTCACTTGATTGGGAAGCCAATGTAGGCGCCGTGCCATACGCTACAGATTTTTATGGCGATGCCAATGGCTTTGCCGTTACCAATGTTTCCCTGAAGGCAACCAAGGACATCAAGGTCTGCGACACTTTCAGCATTCCAGTGTTCGCACAGGTAGCAGCTAACCCTAGCAATGAGAAGGCTTACTTCGTGGTAGGTTTCACTCTTCAGCCATAATTCCTGAAGATTTTGGGTTTAAGTTTTTATATAGTGGCGACCGATAGCTTCTTTCATGAGGCTGTCGGTCGCCTTGTTTGTTTGCTCTTTTCTTTCTCTTGCCTATGCATTTCTTCCTTATTCTCCTCATTCATGTTGAATTATCGTATTCTCTTGAAAATTCTGACGAGGGTCTTTGGATTTCTTCTCATATCCCATAAGTCAACGAAGAAAACTTTATTGTTCTTCTCATCATAGCGATAAATAATCTTCCAATTCTTCATGATATTGGCACTTCGATAAGAATACGGTGTAACATCTTTTAGTAAAGGCTCTTGGGGGGAAGATAGAGGGTGCCTGCTGAGACGGTCAGCGATTCTCCTCAAATTGTCATCAAATCGCTTGGCGCATAGCTTCCCAAACTCCTCGTAACTGTTTTCCGTTGTGATTTGGTATTTATACGAGAAGTTCTTGCGTAATATGATTACTGCCATGTCCTTACTTTTTGAAGTTCTTGGAAAAACTCATCAATCGTATAATTGATTCCTGCCTTTTCGTCATCTTCTTCTATCGCTCGAATTTGCGCAACAGCTTCTTCCGCATTGGTAGGACTTTCCAAATAAGGCTTTCTATCCCAATCAATGTCTTCCTCCAGGTTCACATCTTCCTCCGGAAGTGCCATGGCGACATTTCCGTGATAGCTAGGGGCTGGTTCTGCTACCATGTTAGGCTGGTTGTCTTCAGGCAACTTATATTTGTTCTTTTTCATATCTTCCTACTTTAAATTTTCCGCAAATATACAGAGAAATATCCAAAGTTGCAAGCTTTTTATGAAAAGAATACCTATGATGGTAAAAAAGTAGTAGAAATATCAAGTATGTGGCTATATCTACCTTTTTGTCTTGTTTTCATCTTATTTTTTTCACAAAGTATCAAATTGTAATCTAAGTTACATATTTTACTTACAAAATTAAACCTAACCCTCTTTCCTAAATACTTATTTATTACTTTTATGCAAATAACTAGGCAAAACGATTCGCTTTCCTTCTCTATTATAACAAAAAGTTGTAATTTTGCACGCAAATCCTATCAAATTGTAAAATAATATAGGTTTTTAAATATTAAAAGTAACCGATAAAAGAAAGGAAAAGATATTATGTGTGGAATCGTATCTATCTTCAAT
>CAVKNU010000320.1:0-2077 GCA_963657465.1 Lachnospiraceae bacterium | reverse complement strand
GGTTGGTTGAGCACGATGGCTACATCGTAATGGCTCAGGATAGGCGAAGAGATGCGACTGTCGCTCACGATGACCGTTACGTTGGCTGTACCGCCACGCTGCTCTGGTCCGTAAGCAGGCATCCAAGTCACCTCCTTGTCCTCCATCAGTCCTGAGTAGGCAAGGATCTTTCCCATCGAGAGGACTCCCTGTCCACCAAAACCAGATATAATGATTTCTGTCTTCATAATCTTATAAATTAGTTGTATCCTTCAGGTCTCCCTTCACATACTCCTTAAACATATTCTCTTCCATCCACTTGTTGGCCTCCACTGGCGATAGTTTCCATCCACTATTACAAGTAGAAACGATTTCCACCAAACTAGAGCCCAAGCCCTTCATACTTGCTTCGAAAGCCTTACGAATAGCCTTTTTAGCTTTCTTGATACTTGCCACAGTCTCCACACTCTGTCGAGTGACATAACAGGTACCAGTAAGATGAGAAGCCAACTCTGTGATGTTGAGTGGATAACCATGCAAGTCTGGCTGACGACCGTAAGGACAAGTAGATGTCTTCTGACCGAGCAAGGTAGTAGGAGCCATCTGACCACCCGTCATACCATAGATGGCATTGTTGATGAAAATGGCAGCCACATGCTCGCCACGGTTCAAGGCATGAATCGTCTCACAAGCACCGATGCAAGCCAAGTCGCCATCACCCTGATAAGTGAAGACGAGACGGTCTGGCCACAATCTCTTGATAGCCGTGGCACAAGCCAAGGCACGACCATGGGCAGCCTCCTGCCAATCGATGTCAAGATAACGATAAGCAAACACGGCACATCCCACAGGGCAGACACCGACAGCCTTATCTTCCATACCCATCTCTTCGATGACTTCGGCTACAAGTTTATGCACTACGCCATGCGAACAGCCCGGGCAGTAATGCATCGGGGTCTCGTTCATCAGCGTAGGCTTCTTATATACCAGATTCTCTGGTGAAATTATATCGTTCATTTTACTAAATTCTTTAATGCGTCCACAATCTCTTCTGGTTCTGGCACGATGCCTCCCAAACGACCAAAGTGCTCCACAGGTATCAATCCATTCACTGCAAGTTGAACGTCCTCTACCATCTGACCAGCATTGATTTCCGCCACGAGGATACCTTTCTTGGTCTTGGCCAACTCATGAATAGCCTCTGTTGGGAAAGGCCAAAGCGTAATCGGACGGAACAGCCCTACCTTGATACCTTGCTCACGAGCGATCTCGATACTCTTCTCGGCAATACGAGCAGCACTGCCAAATGCCACAATCACATAGTCGGCATCCTCACACTGCTGAGTGTCATAACGCACCTCTGTCTCGCGAATCTTCTTGTATTTCTCCTGCAGGGCAATATTACGTTCCTCCATCACCTCTGGCTTCAATTCCAAGGATGTCAAGATATTAGGCTTACGATTCTTGCTCTTGCCAATAGTAGCCCAAGGACATTCCTTGGCAATTTCTTTCTCTGTACGACGAGGCTTCATTGGAGGCAACACCACCTTCTCCATCATCTGCCCGATAACACCATCACTCAATATCATGGCTGGGTTACGATACTTAAAGGCAAGATTAAATGCCAAATCCACAAAATCAGCCATTTCCTGTACGGAAGCCGGAGCCAAAACAATCACATTGTAGTCGCCATTGCCACCACCACGAGTTGCCTGGAAATAATCACCTTGAGAAGGCTGAATGGTTCCTAATCCAGGACCGCCACGCTGTACATTGACTATCACGCCAGGAATTTCGGCACCTGCCATGTAAGAGATGCCCTCTTGCATCAAAGCCACACCCGGACTTGACGAAGTAGTGAGCACACGCTTACCAGCACCAGCGCCACCATACACCATATTGATAGCCGCAACCTCACTCTCTGCCTGAAGCACCACCATACCAGTGGTCTCCCAAGGCTTGAGCAAAGCCAACGTCTCGATAATTTCTGTTTGAGGTGTGATAGGATAACCAAAAAAGCCATCCGCACCACATCGAATGCAGGCATGGGCTATCGCCTCATTGCCTTTCATTAATGTTACTTCTTGATTTGCCATTG
>CAVKNU010000319.1:0-2106 GCA_963657465.1 Lachnospiraceae bacterium | reverse complement strand
ATTTATTTTATTGTTTTTGCTTGCAAAGGAACTACTTTTTGACGAAATACAGAAAAAATGTTCCGATTATTGCAAACATTGCGTCATTTTGTATAAAGAGCTCTTTCTTTTTATCATACGGAACTTAAACAGAACTTAGACGGAGATAGGGTGACCGTATATATTCCGTTTAAGTTCCGTATGACTTTTATAAACTTTTTCGGCGATACCCAGAGGGAGTTACCCCCTTCATCTTCTTGAAGAACTTGGTGAGATGGGCCTGCGATGAGAAGCCGAAGCGATTGGCTATCTCTTGCACGGTATGCGTGGTAGTGGATAGCTCGCGCTCTATCTCCTTGACGATGTATTCATCAATGATAGCCTTCGGAGTCTTGCCAGAGATACGGCGAGTCACTTGGGCTAGATAGCGACTGCTCACATTGAGCTGGTCAGCATAGAAGTGGACATCACTATAATTGCGACAAAAGTTGACCACTTGAGAGATAAACTGATTGTAAAGCTCGGAACTTCTACCCTGCAGATTGTTTTCACGAACCAACTCCACATTGATGAAATCACTCGCCATAGCCAAAGCCTCCTCCATCTTCTTGCCCTGATTGAGATATACAGCAAGGGCGGAAGAGAAACGGTTGGTGAGACCATGCGAGTTGGCATTGTCGAGCATGAATACCTTCAAGCCATTATTCTCTGCCATTCGCAAAAGCTTGGTGTCTTGCAAGATGATGTCATTTTCCTTCTTTCTAGCAACAACTACCGAACAAAGGGGCAACAAGCGGTATTTAATCTGGCTCACCACATCTTCCGTCATCAGCGCATCGCCATTACTCGACCAAATGGCTGGAGCATAGATGATATAATCAGGACGATATTTGGTCAAGGCATCTATGACCACTTCGAGAGTCTCTACCCTACGAATCATACCCACCTTCACAATACTAGGTTGGATATCATTCATAATCGCCTCTATCTGTCCTGAAACAATCTCGGCAGGAATGTCAAAGAATTCCTGAATACCCAAGGTGTTCTGCACGGTGATGGAGGTGATAGCCGAAACTGCATAACCGCCCAACTCGGATATCGTCTTGATGTCTGCCTGAACTCCCGAACCGCCTGTGCTATCGGAACCTGTAATAGTCAATATGGGTTGAATGGATTTCATTTTCTTTTTTCCAAATAAGCAATAATCATAATTATATAAAATTTTCCAAGATACGTATCTCAAGGCTCTTTCTTACATCCCTATCCTAAAGGTGACATGATACCCTGGCATTGCATGCTCAGCAAGTGAGAGGTCGAAGCCTTGCATCATCAGCATCTGGCGAGAGATGGAGAGACCGATGCCTGAACCAGTCTGCTTGGTGGTGAAGAAAGGAATGAAAATTTCTCTTGCCACATCGGCAGGGATTGGATCGCCATTGTTGCTGATGTAAAGTTTATCTTTTCTGCATCTGATATCTATGGATGTAGCGTTTGCTTCGATGGCATTCTTCGTCAGATTGATAAACACTTGGCGCAGCATGTTCTCATCGGCTTCTATCGTCAGACTATTCTCTAACGATATGTGCCAATCCAAATGAGGATAAAGAGTCTTGACACTCTCGAAGAAAGAAGTAAGAGGGATAGTGGAGATGACAGGCTCTTGCAACTGGGTGAGTTTGCGATAACTATCCACGAAGGCGGTCAAAGACTTGCTGGTGTCGTGGATGGCACGGATGCCCTCCTCGTATATCGAACCTAGAATCTTCGGATTGCTGAGATAGGCTTGGCAGATGCTGGAGATAGGAGCAGTGGCGTTCATAATCTCGTGGGTCAGTACTCGGGTCAGTTTTTGCCACGATTCCACCTCGTGCTGGGCAACAAGGCGTGCGATGTCTCCCTGCATATCGTTGAGTGCCTGCTGCATGGCCCTTTCACCAGGCAAGAGACCTTTGGTGGAAAGACGGAAGGAGTAATCACCATTGCGTACTGCCTCTCGCATCACAAAGGCACGGTCTTTCAACTTTCGCTGATGGCGAAAGAAGAGGTAGATGAGGCGGGCTGCCATGAGGCAGATGCCACCTATTATATATATAATGTAGATGATTTCCATTCAGATAAAAAGCATTC
>CAVKNU010000318.1:0-2117 GCA_963657465.1 Lachnospiraceae bacterium | reverse complement strand
CATCCTTGGCTTGCTCCACATAGACTCCATACACCTTATTATATATAAAGCCCTCACCACGACATGGGCGTTTGTCATACACACCACCATCGTAGCCTGTTATTTTCTTGAGAGTAAGATGAACATTGTTGAAATAGATATCGTGTACTTTATCCTGTGTATCACCACCGATAAAGCATCCATTCTCACTGGTCGCATAGATATTGTTGAAGTAAATGTGACTTACCTCGCCACATCTTCCCTCCAACTGGCCTTTTGGAAATCTCCAGTTGGCATCCTTATGATTGCCATTGGCACGAGGATAAGAAGTTACATAGATAGGTTCTGCCTTGCCCCACCATACATCGCTCCAAAGTTGGCAAGCCAAGATGATATTGGAAAAGACCACATTGGTAATGGTGCCCTCGTCACGGTTTTGGATGCCCAAGCCACGATTACTGCCCTTGATGACACAGTTGTCGATGGTGACATTATAGATGGAGTCCATATTTTCACTGCCCAACTTCACGGTACAGCTACGACTTTCCATCACACAGTTGGTTACCACGATATCATGGCAAGAACCATACTCTTCATATTCACGGCGATTCTTGAAACAGATGGCATCGTCACCACTGGTGATATGACAATTAGCGATACGCACATGTTTGCTATGGTCGAGATCGATACCATCGCCATTACGAATCTTCAGATTATTCAAGAGGTTGATGCCATCAATCAAAGCACCATCACAGCCGATGAGATGCACCGTCCAATAAGCTCCCTCACGAATGGTAATATCTCGAATGCTTAGATTCTTCACACCGATAAGCGTCAATACATGAGGACGAGGGTCGAAAGTGGTGACAGGTTTGAGCTCATAACTATCAAACAGTTCGGCACCCATAAACTTGATGCCATTGCCATGAATCGTTCCATGTCCCGAAAAAGAAAGATTCTCTATATCTTTTGCCCAAATCCACATCATGCCTTCTCCTTCATTCTTTCCAAAGGCACTCTTGTGATAGATGCGCTCATCCGGGTTGGCTTTCCATACGGCATTGGTCTCCAAGACGACATGCACATTCGATTTCAGCTCTACAGGACCCGACAAATAGGTATGATTTGCAGAGAACACGACCTCGCCTCCTCCAGCCTTTGAACAAGCGTCAACTGCTTTCTGGATAGCCACGGCATCGTCATTCACGCCGTTACCTTTCGCACCAAAATCTAACACACGGAAGTCTTTTGCCAACATTGCCAAAGGCAAAGAAAGCATTAGGAATAGGCTCAAAGTTATTTGTTTAATCATATGCGCTTCGGTTTTAAGATGTGCAAATATAGTAAAAATTTTACATCGGCACAAGTTTTCAACTATGTTTTTTGCCTTTTCGTCTTTATTTTAACATATCTAGCTCCTACGCACTAGACAACATCCCGCATAGCATCTATGCATAAATATTCTACCAACACACATACAAATAACGAAATTATCATATAAATATAGTATTTTTATTGGAATTTGTTTGGCTATTTGGCGATAATATTGTAATTTTGCAGCCGATAAACGAATAAAAATACATCGCATGAAAGAAAAGAACAGTAGAATGGAAGCTTTAAAGATGCTCATCTCTAGCCAAGAGTTGGGGTCTCAAGAGGAAGTGCTGCAAGCTTTGGCAAAGGAAGGCTACAAGCTTACGCAAGCTACCTTGAGCCGCGACCTCAAACAACTCAAAGTGGCTAAGGCAGCATCCATGAACGGAAAATATGTGTATGTTCTTCCGAACGAAACCATGTACAAACGAGTATCCAGCCCGATGTCTGCTCGTGAAATGCTTATGAGCCCAGGCTTTCAATCCATCAACTTTTCTGGCAACATGGTGGTCATCAAGACACGTCCAGGTTATGCCAGCAGCATTGCCTACAACATTGACAACAGCGATATTCCACAAATTCTAGGAACTATCGCTGGTGACGACACCATATTCATCGTTAAGAAAGAGGGAGCTAGCGAACAAGAAATTCTAAGACTCTTGTCGCATATTATCCCCGACATCAACAACTAATAAGAACATTATAAAATAAAGAGAAAAATGGAAGAAGTTAAAGTCATGGTGGCTGATGAAAGTCACATCAAG
>CAVKNU010000317.1:0-2136 GCA_963657465.1 Lachnospiraceae bacterium | reverse complement strand
AACTTCGGTATCCGTAAGCACCTCTTGGAGTATGATGACGTGATGAACCGTCAGCGTACCGTTATCTATGAGAAGCGTCGTCACGCCTTGATGGGTGAGCGTATCGGCATGGATATCACCAATATCATTTGGGACCGTTGCTTGAACATTGTCAACAACAACGACTTCGAGGGTGCCAAGGAAGAATTCCTCAAGATTTTGGCTATGGAAATTCCGTTCACTGAAGAAGAATATGCCAACACCAAACGTGAGGACCTTGCAGAACGTGCTTTCCAGGAAGCTATGGCTAGCTTTAAGCGTAAGACAGACCGCATCCAGACTACAGCCCTGCCTATCATCAAGCAGATTTACGAGAATCCAAATGCCATGTACACTCGTATCATGGTTCCATTGACAGATGGCAAACGCATGTATCAGATTCCTTGTGACCTCAAGGAGGCTTACGAGACTGAGGCAAAGAGCGTAGTGAAGGAGTTCGAAAAGTCTGTCATTCTTCACATCATCGACGATGACTGGAAGGAGAATCTTCGTAAACTCGACGAACTTCGCCACTCTGTACAGAATGCTAGCTACGAGCAGAAGGATCCTCTCTTGATATTCAAGTTGGAGAGTGCCAAGATTTGGGATGCTATGATTAATGAGATGTACGATCGCATCGCAAGCATCTTGATGCGTGGTCAGATTCCTGTCATGGAACAAGAACAGCCAGTTCAAGAGGCAGCTCCTGAGCATCGCACTCAGCAAAACTATGTAGAGAGCAAGGCAGACATTGATGCAGAACGTGCCGCACAGCAAGCTGCAGCCAACCAAGACACACGTGAAAACGCTGCCCAAGCTAATCGCACTCCTTACCGTGCGGAGCGTATGCCACGCCCTAACGACCCATGCCCATGTGGAAGTGGTAAGAAATTCAAGAATTGCCACGGCAGAAACTTGTAATCATATTTGGAGACGTGTCCTTTATATATAATAAGGTATAAAGACATCCATCCTAATTAATAATGAAGAAAATACCTAGATTTGGTGAGCATATCATCATTTCTAGGTATTTTCATATTTAAGCCCCTCTTTGCCACTCGGTTGCAAAGTTTTATTAGTAATTTTGCAGTCGAAAAAAGAAAGGTGGCACGCTAAATGCTGCCATGAGGAAAAGATTAGAAAAGAACAAAATATGAAACTATCAGAACTCAAAACAGGTGAAAGTGGCGTTATCGTCAAGGTTTCTGGTCACGGTGGCTTCCGCAAGCGAGTCATCGAGATGGGATTCATCAAGGGCAAGCGAGTAGATGTGCTCTTGAACGCCCCGCTGCAAGACCCAGTGAAATATAAGATTATGGGCTATGAGGTGTCTCTTCGTCATAGCGAGGCTGACCACGTGGAGGTGGTTTCGCTCAGCGAGGCTAAGAACGATGCCGAACTCAGCAAGGCAGATGCCGAAGACCGCCAACAGGTCATCAACTCACAGGTAGTAGATACCAACGATGCCGACGAGCAGGCTCTTGGAGACAAGATGCTCGTGGCAGAGCAAGAGGCAGACCGCCTTCGCCATATCATCAACGTGGCACTCGTTGGTAATCCAAACTGTGGCAAGACATCCCTTTTTAACTTCGCATCAGGCGCACACGAGCGTGTGGGCAACTATAGCGGCGTAACCGTCGATGCCAAGGTGGGCGAAGCAGAGTACAATGGTTATCACTTCAACCTCGTTGACCTGCCAGGCACCTATTCTCTCTCAGCTTATTCACCTGAGGAGCTATACGTGCGCAAACAGTTGATAGAGCATACCCCAGACGTGGTCATCAACGTGATAGACACCAGCAACCTGGAGCGTAACCTCTACCTCACCACCCAACTCATAGACATGCACATCCGTATGGTATGTGCCCTCAATATGTTTGACGAGACGGAAAAACGTGGCGACAACATCGACTTCGACAAGCTCGGCGAACTCTTCGGTCTGTCGATGATTCCAACCGTCTTCACCAACGGTCGAGGCGTGGACAAACTCTTCGACACCATCATCAAACTCTATGAGACCAAGGAGGACACCAATCCTCACTATCGCCATATCCACATCAACCACGGACATGAGATAGAGCACGGCATCGAACATATCCAGCAGTATCTGAAGGCAGA
>CAVKNU010000316.1:0-2151 GCA_963657465.1 Lachnospiraceae bacterium | reverse complement strand
CTTGTATGTGCCAAGCAGCCAGTTCCGTGAGACCACCAAGGATGTGGCAAGCGGAGCCGTGACCGGCAATGTGGAAATGAACCCCACCAATACTGGCAGCAGTTTTTCGCAGTGGGGCATGCAGACCATGCAGAATGCCTATCAGAAAACAAGCAATGCCATAGGTAAGGCTATCAAGAAGAACAAGGTGAAACTAAAATATGGCACCTTTGTGTACTTGATAAACAGCAAAGACACTAAGAGTAAGTAAACATCAACATCCAAAGAATACGAATATGAATATCAAGAAGACCATTGGCACACTGATGATGTGTGCAATAAGTGCCACTCCACTGATGGCACAACAGACCAGTGCGGAGAGCTATCAGCCCTGCACCTACCAGGAGATGGAGCAGCTGACCGTGAACGAGCAAGTGACTACAGTCATCACTGCCAGTGAACCTATCCGCTTTGTGGATATATCCACCGACAAGATAGCAGGAGACCAACCCATCAACAATACTGTGCGACTGAAACCCAAGGAGGGAATGCATGAAGATGGTGAGGTACTTGCCATCGTGACCATCGTGACAGAACGATACCGCACGCAATATGCGCTGCTCTATACCACGAGACTGCAAGAGGCTGTGACGGATAAGGAGATACAACAGATAGAGAAGAATGCCTATAACAATCCTGCGGTAACTTTGTCCTCTACGGACATGGCACGATATGCTCGCCAGATATGGAGTTCGGAAGCCCATGTGAACAATGTGAAGACCAAAGCTCATAAAATGGTGATGCGACTGAACAACATCTACTCATCGGGCGACTATTTCTTCTTGGACTTCTCGGTGGAGAACAAGACGCATATACCATTTGATATAGACCAAATACGATTGAAGCTGACGGATAAGAAGACCGCCAAGGCTACCAACTCACAGATGGTAGAGTTGCATCCTGTGTTTACGTTGGAGCAGACCAAGCGATTCCGCTATGGCTACCGCAACGTGATAGTCATTCGGAAAATGACATTCCCGAATGACAAGCAATTAACCATCGAAATGACGGAGAATCAAATCAGCGGTCGCACCATCTCATTGAAAGTGAACTATAGCGATGTGTTGTCGGCAGACTCATTCAATCCCATATTTCTGAAATAGAGCTACGCTAAGTGATTCAGAATAGGCAGTTGAAGACAACGCTCAATCTTAGCCAAGGTTTCGAGGGATAGGTTTTCCTGTCCTTTGAGCACCTTGGAAACATATTGCTGGCTGCACCCCATGAGTTCAGACAATCGTTTTTGTGTCATGCCCAATTCTTCCATCTTGTCGAGCATCATCATTGCGATGTGTTGGGAATAGCGAAGCCATGACTTGTTTGCCATGCGCCATTCTGCATTCTCACGCCACTTGGATGGAGTTGAAGACTGATGTTCTTTCAGTTTTGAAACAATTTCGTTGGCAGTTCTCATAATAAACCTCCTTTCTATATGATTTCGTTCAAGAAGTCCATGAAGGAATCCTTGTCGGCAATGTCGTTGTCAAGCAGGAAACGTCTCACCTTTTCCATTCGGGCAAGTTCAACCAATGTATGTTCACGTTCCTGCATGGTACGAGTCAACTTGATAGCACCACCAGTGATGATGTAAATACCAGGTTCGAGTTTAATAGCATAGATGCGAAGCCAAGAAGCATGGCGTGGAGTATTGCGAAGCCGAGCTTTCTCCTTGCCTAAAAGCATCTCAGAAGTGCGACTGTTCTCCAAAGGACGGAATATCCTGTCAAGGTCTGCATCTGGAGATATATCCATAATGAGGCATTGCAAGCGTTCGCTATCTTCTATCGTATCATAGATGGCTTGATTGACATCCGTAATTTTGAAGTAGGAAGCCAAATCGTCTATATTCTGTTTGAAGAAACTGCGCAACCATGCCACATCGTTCCATTGTCCAAGGATGGAGTCAAGAACGTTGTCGAGGCAGTCGTCATATCTGACAGCCCAAAGGTGCTCGTTTTCTGTAATCAAGTCAAATCTCATAATTGCATTATTTATAGTGCGAAGATACAACAAAAAACTGAAACGTACAACTTATAGGTTGATTATTTAAGAATATTTATGGAAGAAAGCAAGGAGTTACAAGGATTTTACAAGATATTCAGGGCGGTCATC
>CAVKNU010000315.1:0-2156 GCA_963657465.1 Lachnospiraceae bacterium | reverse complement strand
CGATAGAAATCACGGAGATAGGCAGAGACTTCCGCCTTGTCATCAGAAGAGACGAAGAGATTATCCCCCAACTGACGCTCCAATGATGTCAAACCATCAGACAACGTTTCTATTTCACCCTCATAATCCCTGCCATCTTTAGGATTCTTGCGAATGCGATGATACTTGATGTCCTCGGCAAGGGCATTTTTCATATTCACTAGCTGTGAAGCAAATGGAGCAAAGAGTGAACGGATTACTATCTGGCGGATGGCATCACGCTCCTCTGGCTCTTGCCAAAGGCAATGATAGATAGGCAGGAGGTCGCAGATGGCAACCTCTTGGCGGTCTTGCATAAAAGCGGAGGTACGGAGCAAGCGAACAATGTTCTTCCAGCGACGGTCGCTCACATAGATATTGCGACGCTCAGCAGCCTCATCCACATTGACGGCTCTCAAACTCTTGCGGATGCTCTCTATGGCATCGAGCACTTCCTCGCTCACACCTATCTCACTGATTTTCTTCGACCATTCTACATATTCCTCCGCAGAAACCTTCAAATCCGTGAGATCTGTGAGATCCGTGTGAGCCGCTTTCTCCAGCAGCATCGCCCTAAAATTCTTCTCCTGCTTAATCGGTCTGCTCTCAATGCGAATCACGAATCTATCCCACAGAGCCTCTAATCCCTCGCCCTTAGCTGGCAACTCGTTACTTGCAGCCACAAGAAGTTTGAGTGGAAGGTGCATCTCCCGATTGCCATTGCGGAATATCTTTTCATTGATTACAGTGAGGAGAGTGTTCTGGATAGCAGGTCCCGCCTTCCAAATCTCATCGAGAAAGACGACATCGGCAGTGGGCAGATAGCCATCCACCGCACGCTCATAAGTATCCGAAGTCTTCAGTTTCTGAATGCTGACAGGACCAAAGATTTCATCGGGCGTAGAAAAGCGTGACATCAGATACTCAAAACTGTGAGCATCCTTGAAGGCTCTCTTCAACTGGCGAGCCACCATACTCTTCGCTACTCCCGGAGGTCCCAAGAGAATAATGCTCTCACCAGCCAAAGCTGCCAAGAGCGACAAGGATATCTCCGTTTCTTTCTCGTATATACCTCGGTTCATCTCACCGAGCAACTGTTTGAATCTTTCAAGCATGAAACTATCTGCTAATTATTTCAAAAGAGGGTTCTAATATAAAGATACAAGACATATCCCCCTACGAATTATTATAAACAAAAGAAGTTAAGGGAAAATGAAAACCCATTTATCCCTTAACTTTCTCTTTATATTTCTTTTATCAAGAAGTATTACTAACTTTCCAAAGAAGTACTACTTACCTATCAATCGAAGTACTACTTACTTTCCCTTAGCAGTACTACTTCTTTTACTTTACGTTACCAACCTTAATCAAGTACTCAGCTATCTGAACAGCGTTCAGAGCAGCACCCTTGCGAATCTGGTCACCAGTGAGCCACAAGGTATTGCCGTTGTCATCAGCCAAGTCCTTACGGATACGACCTACATAGACATCGTCCTTGCCCGCGCTCTCCAATGGCATTGGATAAACATAGTTCTGGGCATCGTCCTTGACGGTTACGCCAGGAGCTGCCTCCAAAGCCTTGCGGATTTCCTCAACGGTCAATGGCTTCTCTGTCTCAAACCATACACTCTCTGAGTGAGAACGAAGTGAAGAAACACGAACACAAGTGGCACTGGTGCGAACATCAGAGTGCATAATCTTGCGAGTCTCGTTATACATCTTCATCTCCTCCTTGGTATAGTCGTTAGGAGTCATCTTGTCAATCTGAGGGATGACATTGTAAGCCAACTGATGAGGGAACTTATTGATATGGTCTGTCTTGCCTGTCTCCACGAGGTCCTTGTACTGCTGCTGAAGCTCAGCCATTGCGGCAGCACCTGCACCTGATGCACTCTGGTAAGAAGCGATGTGAATCTTCTTGATATGGCTCAAGTCGTCGATAGGCTTCAATACCACGACCATCATGATGGTGGTACAGTTAGGGTTGGCGATGATGTTGCGAGGGCGGTTGAGGGCATCCTCAGCATTCACCTCAGGCACTACCAAAGGCACGTCGTCGCACATACGGAATGCGCTAGAGTTATCTATCATCACGGCACCATACTTAGTGATGGTCTCGGCAAATTCCTCAGAGGTGC
>CAVKNU010000314.1:0-2191 GCA_963657465.1 Lachnospiraceae bacterium | reverse complement strand
TCTCCACGGCTCCTGCTCCATAGCCATCCGCCTTGATCATGCAGACGAGCTTGGTCTCTGGCTTCATGAACGAACGATAGAAGTTGAGGTTGGCTACCACAGCATTGAGGTTCACTTCGAGCGTTGTCTCGTGTACCTTCTGCACAAGCAACTCGGTCAACTGGTCGAAACCGAACTGGCGAGCACCCTTCAGCAAGATAACCTCATCACGCAAAGACTTGAACACCTCGCTATCAATAAACTCCTCCACATCATGAAAGAAGAACTTCTCGTGAATCTGAATCTCGTCGCTCTGCTTGCAAAGTTCAGAACCGATACCGATGAACTTCACGACACCACGCTTGCGAGCCAACTCACTCACCTCCTTATAAAGTTCCTCAGGAGCCTCACCGCTCTGGTAGATGTCGCTGAGAATGAGGGTATGGCGACGGCCACGATGGTCTGGACGACGGTTCATGAAGTCGAGGGCGATGTCGAGCGAATTGATGTCGCTGTTGTAGCTATCGTTGATAAGGGTACACCCGTGCTGACCTACCTTCACCTCCAGTCGCATGGCGACAGGTTCGAGGGTAGACATACGCTTGTCGATGTCTTCCATGCTCAGTCCGAGTTTAGAAGCAACCACGGCACAGATGATGGAATTTTGGATAGAGGCATCGTCGATGAATGGGATGCTATAGCTATCCTCTACACCTTTATATATATAGGTGATGACGCTCACGCTCTGCAGCTTCTCCACCTTCTTGATGTAGAAAGGAGCCTCAGCATTCTTGAGCGACCAGAAGAGTTTCTCACCCTTAAAGTCCTTGTATTCAGCGATGACCTTACAAATCATCTCGTCATCGCCATCATATACGATGGTCTGCGCATCATGGAAGAGGATAAGTTTCTCTCTACATTTCTCCTCCAAGGAAGAAAAATTCTCCTGATGAGCCGCACCCACATTGGTCAAGACGGCGATGGTAGGCTGGATGATGTCACGAAGGGCAAGCATCTCGCCAGGCTGACTGATACCAGCCTCGAAGACACCCACCTGCGTCTGCTCGTTCATCAACCAAACCGACAATGGCACACCTATCTGAGAATTGTAGCTGCGAGGGCTGCGGGTAACGAACATGCTTGGAGAGAGCAACTGATAGAGCCACTCCTTCACCATGGTCTTGCCATTGGAACCCGTGATGCCCACGATAGGAATATTGAATTCGTCACGATGACGCTCAGCCAAACGCTGTAGAGCCTCCAGGGTGTTGACCACCTTGAGGAAGTTTGCCTCTGGATAATCAGAAGCATAGCCCTTAGGGACATCCGTAACGACAAAGTTCTTCACACCACGACGATACAACTCTGGGATGTAGTTGTGACCATCATTGCGCTCTGACTTGAGCGCAAAGAACAGAGTTTCCTCTGGGAAACAAAGTGAACGACTATCGGTCAAGATAAAACCGATGTTGCTATCCTTGTCTCCATAGCGACGCGCACCTATCAGTGTGGTTACCTTTTCAATAGTATATGTCATTGTCTTAAAGTTTTAAATATTTCTCTTCAAATTGTCTTTTCTTCTCCTCCGTCTTGGCGAGAAACAGCTTTGTTGCCTCACTGTCCGGATTGAAAGGCTTATGCCCGAGTGCTTCCTTGATGGGACGCCAATCTTCCAAAAAACGTTCGGCAGCCTTGCCAAAGTAAGCACCTCGGAATTTCTCCCAGATGTACTCCACAGCTTGGTCGCTAGGATGCAGCATGTCTTCCTTGTAAAAGCGATAATCACGAAGTTCGTCGTTCATGATTTCGTAGGCTGGGAAGTAGCTCACCACTCCTGGGTTCTGCCTTACCAGTTGGTCTGCGGCTAACTGGAGAGTCGCCTTGGAGAGCTGACTGCCGTGAAAGCCGTACTTGGCGTAGCGGATAGGGCTTACGGTTACGATTATCTTTTCGAATGGTTCCACTGCCTTTTGCAGATAACCTACGCATTCTTCTACAGAAAGTTCTCGCTCCGTAAAGAGGCGTTGCGGTCTCTTCTGACAGTTATCCACGATTTCACCTGTTTCGTTCAGGATATAAACGTGGTTCGTGCCAAGAGTAAAGACAGCCATCCTCGGCTTATTCTCCACTCTTTCCACAGTGTGAAGAATACTTGCAGGATTATACATCACCCCAAAAGGATTAACCACCACGGGGAATCGATTTTCCAAAA
>CAVKNU010000313.1:0-2197 GCA_963657465.1 Lachnospiraceae bacterium | reverse complement strand
AGCGGGCCGTTGGGGAAGAGAAATAAAAAGGTGTAACAATTAAAAGAGTAAGTATGGAAAATTACTATGAGGATATTGTACGTGAGTTCTATTTTAACTTACGCCCTAAATTTATTCGTGTGTTAACGGCGAAATATCCATCGATACGCCTTGACGAAGCTGAGGACTTATATCAAGACGCATTCATTGCCGTCAAAGATAATATGGAAAGAGGCAAGGTGCGTGAAAATACTTCATGGGAGGCATATATTATTCAAATTGGAATCAACCTTACCAATAAGTATTTGAGAAAAGCTCAAATAACGGACTCTCTGGACGAATCTGAAGAAAAAGGTAAGCCTAATAAGTTTGCTTCATTCCTAAACACGTCAACAGAAGACGAAGAAAGTGAACTGCAATCAATGGAAGTTCAAGCCATTTTGGGAAATGAGTTGGAGCATTCTCCAGGTCGTTGTCATAAAATTCTGAGATTGTTTTATTATGCAAGTCTCGACCTAGCCAAAATCGCAGAGGAGGTGGGACTGAAGAATGCCGGATCAGTGAAAGTCACAAAGTCAAGATGTATGAAAGATTTGATTGGTCGAGTTAAAAATGCGGTTCGGCTTAGTGGTATAAACATCTAACCAAAAAGTAAAGATATGGAAAGAATAGATTTATTTGATAGATATATTTCCGGTGAAATGTCGGAAAGCGAAGCCTTGGATTTCGAAAGGAGAATGGCTGATGACAAAGATTTCTCTTCCGATTTCCAAATTTACAAGATGATAGTAAAAGGAATATGGAAAGAAGAGAAAGAGAAAGAAACGGAATTGGACAATGCGTTCAAGAGTCTGAGTAAAGACGATTTGCGTAGAATCGTTGGTCCAAAGATGACTATTGTTAAAGGCGGCAAACCGAAGGCTAAAGTGGTTTATATGGCAAGTTGGATTGCTTCCGTTGCAGCAGTCGTCATTGTTGCGTTTACGCTTACATTTAACATTCAGCGCTCAGCAAGGAACAGCGTAGACGATGTGATGTTTGACTGTTATTATACTCCTGTCTCCAGAGGTGGAGAAGATATTATGGATTTGTCAAAAGCAAGCGCAGCCGAAATAAAGAAGCAGTTGCCGATACTGGTTGCGGCATACAAGAATGCTGCAGACGAGCAAGAACTAAGTTCTTATGGAATCAACTTAGCTATGGTATACTTGAAGATACATGACCGTGACAATGCTCGTCAAATTCTTTTGGATGTCAAGGCTAAGTGCACAGATAATGACGTTAAGGACATTTGTGACAAACTTTTGAAACAGATAGAATGAGATTGATTATATTTATAGCATTATGGCTTGGTTGGATAACAGGAAGTTATGCAACCAGCCGCGCTTTGCTCATCGGTATAGGGAAATATCCAACCTCAGAGACTGGTTGGAAACCTATACATGGTGATGCTGACGTGAAATTGCTTGCTTCTGCATTGAAGAAACAAAAGTTTAGCGATGTCACCACATTGACAAATAGCAATGCAACCAAATCTGCAATAATCACAGAACTTAAGAAGCTATGCAAAAGATGCCAAGCTGGAGACATGGTTTACGTTCATTTCTCAGGCCACGGACAACCCGTCCTTGACGTAAATGGAGACGAAACATCAGGCTTTGATGAGTCTGTCGTTCCATACGATGCATACCGCACTCCAAGAACACCAAAAGGACAATATGACGGGCGCAACCATCTTATTGACGATGAGTTGAATCCCTTACTTGACAACATCAAGATGAAAATAGGTGTAAGAGGTAAACTTTGCGTAGCTATAGATGCCTGTTATAGCCGGGGCATGGAACGTGGCGAAGAAACAGACATTGAAGACGACGACATTCTCAATTCAGCTCGTGGTACTGACATTCCCTTCCGACCATCAGACACCTCGTATCTAAAGAATTTGTCGAAGCCAATTCGTTTTAGCAAGGGTGCAAGTATGTATATCCTAACAGCTTGTCTTAATACGGAAAGAAACTTCGAGTGCAAGACTATCCAAGGCAAGATGTATGGCTCATTGAGCTATTATATTTATTCTCTCTTAAAGAAAGATGCAGATTTCGCAAGATGGGCGACATGTCTTAAAAATCAAGAATATAAGAAAGGTACTGTCAGAATTTTCCAAGCATTTCAGCATCCAAATGTTATCGTATATCCATAGATTATGAAGGTTGCAAAA
>CAVKNU010000312.1:0-2205 GCA_963657465.1 Lachnospiraceae bacterium | reverse complement strand
TTTGTACCCCTAAGCGTTCTGTTCTCGAACCAATTTCTAAAAGACTTGGATAAGATTTGGGAGCTAAGAGAATGGATTCCCGACCCCACAAAACCTATATTGCCACCGAACAAACGCATAAAGTACACGGTTTAATTCTTACTTAGTGCTTGCAAAGTTATGAATTTTATCCGAGAATAGTGTATAAATACAGATGAAATAAGACTTGGCAAGATGCTCATTATATATAGAGAAAAAAGAATTAAGTATCGTTTTTATAAACAAATTAATTCGTAAACACTTGTGTAGGTAGGACTTATGGGGAGTCCTGCCTACCGTAATCCACCTTTCATTGTCCCTATATAGGGAGGATGGCACGGTGTACATCGGTGTTGTGTGTATCTCCAAAATATTCCGGTATACCAAAATTAGCCTACTGCACTTGATATTTTTATCAAGCCTACCTATACTTATTATATATAATAATGTAAGGGCTATGAAAAGAACTGATAGAAAGGTGAGCGAAACTACAAGAAAGAAAATTGCTGAGGCTTTGCGAGGAAAGCCAAAAACAACAGAACACAAACAAGCATTGTCAAAATCACTGAAGGCATATTGGGCAACAATACCAATAGAGCCAAATGAAAACTAAAAATGGATAGGCGAAACCCTACCCACTTAAATAATATATTTTTTATGATGAAACTTGACACGATTAAAACTCAGTGTATCTCTCCAATATTATGCAAGTAAGGAGGATATACAACCCAATAAACTTCGGTTTAACCGCTCATTTATAAATATAAGTGAGTTTGAAGAATATATCAAAAAAGGATTTTGCTTTTGCCATTGGTTTGATACAAAGGCAGATGAATTTTCAAGTAGCGAGAAAAACAGCAAGAATTTTGAAAGGGCAAACGTTATATTTGTAGATGTTGATGATAACGACATGGAAATGAAACAATTTGTTAGTGGTCTATCCATGAAACCAACTGTATATTACACGACACCCAACAATCTTAATCCATCCAAAGGAAACAAATACCGTTTTCGTCTTTGCTATGTATTTTGTGAGGATATGCGGACTTGTGAAATGTTTACCTCAACATATAAGGCTATCATAAATTCTATTCGTAAAGATTTTCCTTTATATCCCGATAAAGATAAGTGTGGGGGTACAGCAGCACAATATTTTAATGGGAATGGAACTTGTAACTGTGAGGTCTATACGACAAAAAATGTATATAGGTTAGCAGACTTCGGTGTCTCTTTTGTGGTAGAGCCTCAGCATAAGAATATCGTAGTAGCAACAGACAAAGACAGTAAAAGAACTACCAAGGATGATAAAAGGATTACTGCTTTTCCTATAACGGATAAAGATTTCATTAATGACCTAAACACTTTTGTACCATCTGAATTGTTAGATAAATATAAAGGGAAATACGGTTACTTTGACCATTCGGAGTTATCCTTTAATGATGGATATGCACTAATTCCTAAAGATTATCACGAGATTTACAGATGTTGGTATTTGGAGACAGAAACAAATAAGAATGGGAATACCCGTAAAGTGTCAGTAGTGAAAAGAATAAGAGACGGAGATGGTAGACGGAAATGCTTATATATAGGTGCTTTAATCCGTCGTATGATTCGCCCATACATATCATTTGAACATTTGCTTTATAATTTGGTAGCGGAAAGACAATGGTACTATGACAATAGCGACAAGGTTTTGACTAATGATGTACTAATGCAAATTGCAAATAATGCTCTGAATATTCCTATCGAGAAGATAAACATAAAGACGAAACGTAAGCCGAGCAAGTTCAAGGTTGACAAGTCATATTGCTTGCAGAATGGGATAAAGCCTAAAGCTATGGTTGGTATAGTAAGACGCAAACTAAAAGACGAAGAGATTGGCGAGTTATATGATTGTAATCTTTCTGTCAAACAAAACCTTGATTTGTTGAAAGCTAATGGTATGAAAATCGGACTAAGCAGACTATATGAATTTTGTGATAGAAATAATATACCGAGAAGATGTTACCATAAGAAAGTCGAATAGCCATTTTCCATTTTCAAATGATAATGTTCTGTTCTTTTTTTTGTTATTATTAAAAATGGAAAATTGTATCAATCATAGAACTGTGTCATTTTAATCTTTGACGATGTATTGATACACCTGTAAAAATGTATCAGTTTAACTTAAAAGATTACTTTGACACA
>CAVKNU010000311.1:0-2240 GCA_963657465.1 Lachnospiraceae bacterium | reverse complement strand
GAACCAGAATGTCTGAAAGTCTTTGTCGCTGTACATTTTCTTTACGTTTAAAATTTCTGGCGACAAAGATACGTCATCTTTGGCAAATCACCAAATTCGTTTTTGGACGCTTACTCCCTAAAACTCAACATCCTCATCAATGGTCAAGATGAATTTCTTTGCATCCATCTTCTCCATCATCCGGATGTTGAGGTTGAGCCAATCCCGATACTCATCTAGTTCTGGGTCATTGATGTCTGTATAACCATGAAGTCCTCCACAGCCTGTTTCATCGTTGATTTTCAGAATGTCAGCCATATACACTGTACCATCATGAAGGGTTTCTACTTTCTTAAGAACAATCTGTTTGAGTTTAAGCATCATCTATCGGTTTAGTTCTTTGTCATTTTTCCAATCTTTCCCATTTGCTTTAGGAATGACGGAAACTTGAAGTATGTCCATGAATCCTGTTCGCACAATTCCGCCATTCCTTTATGGAGGTGGCGAACTATTGATGTATAACGGCTCTCCTTGCTTATATTTTCAACAATTCCATAGAACAGCTCTGTTAAGGTGCTGTCTGGATTGAATGTGTCGGTGATGTAATTGTAGAGCTCGTCTTCGGCGAAATGAGAAGAGAATGCCAAGGAGGTGGAGAGGAATCGAAAGATGGAATTTGGTATTTCCTCTTTCCTCAGATGTTCCTCTATTTCTGTCTTGGCATCTGCCAAAGCAGTGGCTATCTTGGATATATCCAGTTTGCCATCAACCTTTTTAAATGCCTCTTCCATTTTGGAATCTTGAGAGATGACAGAAGGTAGGTCGGCGACTGGCACCTTATGGAGCAAGACATAACGTTGGAGTAACTGACGCCAAACCAACATACGTGCACCTTGCCATACTTCGACGGCAGCGGCTGCCAGAATGTTAAATGTTGAGTGTTGAATGTTGAATAGTTCCGCTACAGACTTTGCCATCGCTTCTACATCATCCGTATAGTCGATGTCTGTCTCGATAGAGAAACCACCTATGTCATTCACTTTCTCAAACTTACACTCACTTTGTGTCAGCAAGGACAACGTTCGAGGATATTTTCTCGACTCCAAATCTTTAAGAAACTTCTTTCGTTCATCTTTACTTTGCAAAGCATAATAATCATAGAAGCCTCCCCACGAGCAGATAGCTTTGACCTTGCCAGTCTCCATTTTCAATAGGGAAAAATGGGCGTAGTACTCATAGTCCTCATCAAAGACTGGAGCGTATTTGTCTGCCTCATACTCCTTGCCACGGAAAAATTGGCGAAGATTGCAACGGAGGACAAACTCCATGATGTCGTTATGAGGCAAGACTGCATAATCCTGTCCTTGGGGGATGGGCACTCCTGAGGTTGGGGTGAGGAAAGGACGAAGTATTATATCTGGTATCAGTTCGTTCAATCCTTGCTCTATTGTTCCGCTATCTGCATGAAAATAATTTGCGAGAATACGGAAATTGTTTCTCATCGAAGCATCTATGTTGCTAAGAACCTCTTGCTGATGAGCTGTCTTTTTTCTCTCTACCTTATTGCAGTATGTAATATCAGAAGAATGACGATTGCGATAGACCGTTAGCTTTTTTTGATAGTCCATGAACATTTCGCGCAATGTCTTTGAAGCATTCTTGGATGGTTCCTTTGCTTGCAAATAGCCTATCATTTGATCTATTGCACGCCAAGCACCTACAGCCTCAGGCTTTGCTCCTACTGTGGCTTCATGTTCTATCTGTATATCATACTGGCGGATGTTGGAGATATTGAGACAACGGTTATTTCCAAAGCGTACCAAAAGGTGACGATCTTTCTTACCTTTATTCTTGATTTGCTTGACGACACCTACCCAGCCAGCCATCGGACCGCTGAGAATACGTATGGTGTCATTCACCAAGACGAGGTCGTTGTATCGTTTATCAACAATGCTCAGTCCCTCTATGCCATCAGCCAGCTTGTCATTGAAATAGATAAAACGCTCCATGTCCTCATCGGGGATTCTTGCTTGCTTTACAATCTCTTCCAATGTTCGTGACTTGCTGTCGGCACAAAGAAGATGAGCCTTGGTGAAAAAGGTACGCTCAACAGTCTCAGAACTTCTCGCTCCATAATCTTTGCCCTTATACATGAAATAGCCATATTTGGAAAGAATCGGCTCCAATCGCTTCTCGTTTTCCACCCTGATGAAGAACATTCCTTGCAAGACAGGGCTGAAACGTACTTTCTGTTCACCCTG
>CAVKNU010000310.1:0-2267 GCA_963657465.1 Lachnospiraceae bacterium | reverse complement strand
CTGAAAAAGAGTCCACGATGGAAGCCCGCACGACTTTCTGATGGCGAGGAGGTCAATATGGAATTTACCTTGCCTGTAGTTTTCACCCCAGAAGTAAAGAAGAAATAATCAACTGCTCTATGAAATGCTAGTCAACTGACAGCTAAGGCTAAAGAGCAACAAACAATAATTCACAAAAGTAAAAAACTTATGAAACTATCCTTTATTTTAGGTTCAGCATTATTGCTGAGCCAGTCTCTTTACGCCCAAACAGAAGAGGCAAAAGACACGCTCACCACTCAAATGATGATGCAAAATCTACCAGAAGTTTTCATTAAGGCAACACGACCAATCGTCAAGGCGGAACGAGGACAATTGGTCTATAACATGCCTCTTTTGTTGGAAAAGATGCCTGCCGACAATGCCTATGAAGCTCTAACTCGAATACCGGGGATAACCGAACTAAATGGTGGCATCAACTTTGCAGGAAAGGATGTAACGCTCATCATCAATGGCAAGCCGACAACTCTCAAATACACTCAGTTGGTAGAACGTTTGAAAAACATGCCAGCCTCACAATTAGCCAAAGCGGAAGTGATGTTGGCAGCACCAGCACGCCTACATGTTCGTGGTATGGCTATCAACTTAGTAACCAAAGACTATACTGGGGAAGACATGGCATCTGGCCAAATTCAAGGCATTTATACCCAAAGCAAGCATGGTGAAGGAGAAGGAAAAGGAAATTTACTCATTCAAAAAGGAAAACTAGAGTTGGATGCCATGTATTCTTTTTGTGATGGACGTTCATACAGCGAAGCTACCCATGAAGCCAATCAGCTACTTCATGGAGAGCGAGTAGCTTACAGCGACAAGACCATTCAAGAGCCAAAAGAATCAGTTCACAACTACCGTTTGGGGGTGAACTATACTTTTTCCAGTAATCACCAGCTATCTCTAGCATATACAGGAAAATGGGATAGTACGCATTCCCACAATGAGACTTCGGGAACTAGTATGTCCCAACAAGATGGTAATGAGCATATCTATCTCCACAATATTGATGCCAACTACAACCTACCATTCGGACTAAAGATAAGTACATCCTATACAAACTACAGAAATCCAAGCCGTCAGCATTTGGAAGGATTGATACAAGATAATGAACGCAACCTAAACACCAACAGCAAACAAGTTATCGACAAATGGCTTTTCACGATAGACCAAAGTCATTCTTTCAAACATGGTTGGGAACTATCGTATGGCATGAAATACCAAACAAGCAAGAACAAAAGTTATCAAACCACAACCTGCAAAGATGGTACAGAATTACCCGATGCGTCAAACTCTGTAAATATTGAGGAAAGAATTTGGAATCTATATGGTGGGCTCAGCAAACAAATAAGCGAGAACGTGAGTATAGAAGCTTCCATTGAAGCCGAGCAGTACCATTCTCCTTTATGGAACAAATGGCATGTTTATCCTATGATGAGTACTTCTTGGAAAGTAAATACAAACCATATCCTCAACTTATCTTTTAGTTCCAACTCTGAGTTTCCAAGCTATTGGTCAACAATGAGTAGCATTTATTATGCCTCCACATATACGGAGATATGGGGTAATCCAAACCTCAAGCCTTGCTCCACATACGAGGCTAGTTTGATGTGGACTATAAAGAGTCGCTATACAGTAATGGCTTTTGCTGAAACGAAGCCTAACTATTTCGTCCAGTTGCCTTATCAGCCATCCGACCGCTTGGCGGTCATCATGAAGGAAACCAATTTTGATTATAACCGTCTTATAGGTATTCAAGCATCGGCTATCTTTAACATCGACAATTGGTTGAATGGAAATATCTCAGCCACAGGTATCTACAGACATGATAAGAGCAATGATTTTTTCGACTTACCTTTTAATCGCAAACGCATATCTGCCGTTGTCAGTGGAAAGCTGTCTGCAAGACTTAGCCAACGCCACAAAGTATATTTCATACTCAACCCTTTCTACCAGTCTCAAGCTATCCAAGGCATATACGATATACAGCCAGTCTTCCGATTGAACGCTATGTTAAGATGGACTTCCGACAATGGAAATTGGAGCATTGTAGCCACTGGGCGTAATATTTTCAATGAAGGTTTCACCTCACAATCCTATCAAGGAAACCAAGATTATCGCATGAATCTCAAGCAAACCTGGGCATCCGTTTCCACCACAGTCATCTATAGAATTGGCAAATACAAGGAGAAAAGAATCAAGGGCGTGGATACATCGAGAATGGGAATGTATTAGGC
>CAVKNU010000309.1:0-2281 GCA_963657465.1 Lachnospiraceae bacterium | reverse complement strand
TCGGGGGCTACCTTTTCGTCAAAGGCGATTATCGGCAATATGCAAAGGGGATTGCTGTATGCCAAGGCTAACTTGGAAAATTCATCGTCAGGGCAGGGGAGGGATGCTGCTTCTTCTGGAAACTCAGCGAAGTCTTTTTTTGGAAACTCAGCGGATTCCTTGTGGACTTTGAAGAATATCATAGGTCTCTTGGTTGTGCTCATGGCGGCAATCCTCCCATTGTTTATCAAAAACAAAAAGTATCATCTTTGTCAGTTGGCGCTCAATGTGGTCGTGCTTGGATTCTGGTGCGGTGCATTCCTGTCCTACACCTCCTTGTTGGGCTACGTTTCTCATGGCGTAAATGTACTTGCTTTGTTGGTGCCAATGGTCATGGTCGTGACAGCCTTTGTCTATCCGCTGTTTGGCAAGAAATCCTACTATTGCACCCATGTTTGTCCTTTCGGTTCGTTGCAGCAGATAGTGGGCAAGTGCTTTACATATAAGGTAAAGATGTCTCCTAAGACGCTGAGGCGATTGGACACATTCCGCCAACTGTTATGGGCTGCACTGATGCTCTGCATTTGGGGAGGCGTGTGGAGCGACTGGACAGACTTCGAGCCTTTCTCGGCATTCATCTTCCAGTCAGCCTCTTGGGTTGTCATCGTGATAGCCCTTGTCTTCATCGCATTGTCCTTTGTGGTGACACGCCCATACTGTCGCTTCGTTTGCCCGATGGGAACATTGTTGAAACTCAGTCAAACGTCAAAAGTATAAATCCGTAAGAATCTTCAAAATCATAAATTCAAATTCAAAAGAATCATCAAAATCATTAAGATATGAAAGCAGCAACATTATTAAACATCGTATTAGCCATCGCCCTCGTGGTGGTATCCATCAGATTGGCAATGAATAGCAACTCCTTGAAATCCAACTCAGCCAAGGAAAACAATGACACAGCGGATGCCGTATATGACAACATCATGACTCGCACGTCGGTACGTTCTTATCAAGAAAAGCCTGTGGAGGACGAGAAGATTGACAAACTGCTACATGCAGGAATGGCGGCACCATCCGCCGTCAATATCCAACCGTGGCATTTTGTGGTGGTAAGAGACGAGGCGACCTTGGAAAAAATAGCCGAGGTTACTCCTAATGCAGGAATGGCGAAGGACGCACCTTTGGCGATTGTCGTATGTGGCGACATGAGCAATGAGAAGGAAGGCTTGGTGAGAGAGTTTTGGAGCCAGGATGTTTCCGCCGCAACCGAGAACATCCTGCTTGCCGCACATGGAATGGGGCTCGGAGCCGTATGGACAGGCACTTATCCCGACCCGAAGCGATGCGAAGCCATCTCAAAGCTCCTCGACCTTCCAAAGCATCTCATTCCGTTCAATACCATTGTCATCGGCTACCCTAAGGGAGAAACGACACCTAAGGACAAGTGGAAGCCTGAGAATGTATCTTACGAGAAGTTTGGGCAAGGCAAAGATGAGAAGCCTATGGCTACAGACAAAAAGACTACGGCAAAGAATTTTGAGGAGTTTGATGTAACAGAAGACTTCCATGGCAATCCATTCACTTATTTCAAGGGCAAGGGATTGCTGCTTGCCGTTGGCGACAAATCCAATTTCAATGAAATGACTATTGGTTGGGGAGCACTTGGCAACATTTGGGAGAAAGGTATGTCTATGATGACGGTCTATGTGGCAAAGGGAAGATATACCTTTGGTTATATGGAGAAAGCCAAGTATTTCACCGTGATGGAGTTTGATGATGCTCACAAGGATATTTTGAGTTATATGGGTTCTCATAGCGGACGTGACGGCAACAAGGCTAAGGCTCTTGGCTTGCACACGAGATACACGGAGCACGGCACGCCATACTTTGAGGAGGCGAAGACGGTATTTGAGTGTGAGATGATCTATCATGCTCCTTTCGACCCGAAGGGCTTTGGCAAGATGCCTAAGGAGTTCTATTCAGATTTCCCTGCTGGCATACATTCCATGTATATGGGAAAGATTGTGAAAGCGATGAGGAAATAGAGATGAAGTCTCTTTCCTCATTGTTTCCTTCGTTTTCATTACTTTTACAAAGAAATTCAGAAAAAAGTTTGTGCTTTGCTTAGTTTTTTGCTTCTCTGAACTGTATTAGTAGTATATAATCAGAAAAAGACAGAAAGAATGAGTAAGAAAACTGTATCGATGGAAATGAAGAAACTTTTATTGGTAATGCTCTGTGTGATTTGCTTTCAACAGCAAATGTTTGCCCAGCGCATTACCCGACAATATAATAATGTGTC
>CAVKNU010000308.1:0-2341 GCA_963657465.1 Lachnospiraceae bacterium | reverse complement strand
AAGTAATAATGAATAGTTGATACAATTTGGTTAATGTTAGTTTGAGAAAGAGCGGCATTTCTGTTATGGAAATGCTGCTTTTGTGTTATTTTATAGTTTTATCTAAGTTATTTCTTTCAATTTTAAAGATTTTTCTAGGATTTTTGATTACCTTTGTACCCATAAACTAATAATTAATAACATTTATGCTAAAATTACTATTAAGGTTATGGTGGCTCCAACAGCGTCGCAACTTCCACAAGCGCGATGCCTTTGTGGGCTGTTACATCCTCTTCCTGTATGTCGTGGTGGGCATTAGCTTTTTCAAAAGTTTCACGGAAAGTGGTGGAAGCTTGAAGGGAGAAGACTTGCCTGCTACGCTCGGAGCTGGTATCGCCATTGGTATGCTTATCCCAGACATCATCATGAAGATGGTGATGAAGAGAGACATCACGGCAATGGACGACTATGTGAAGTCACGTCCTATTCCTGAGAAAATCTGGAATCGATTCCTTTTGTTGACCAATATGGTGAGCTTTTGGAATTATGTATTGCCGGTATTGATGTTGCCTGTCTTCATCTATTTGTTGCCAATAGGACAGGTGATTGCCAGTTTCTTTTTGCTTCTTGCCTTTTCTTACATCGATGGTATCTATATCACTTGCTATCGCAAGGCTACAGAGTTTATGTTTAAGTGGCCTTTGATTCTCGGTTGGATAGGTATGTTTGTTATATTGATAGGGTACATGGTTATAGGTTCTTTCTTCCCTGTGTGGATGATATGGGCAGGTTTGTTCTTCTTGGCTGTGGCAGTAGTTGCCGGACTCACCCTCTATCTCTATAACTTAAAAATATACAATGAACAGAAACGCAAGGTGTCTCGCTTCCGTGGATTCAATCATATCAGTCTCTTTAGCTTGCAGTACATCGGTACGATGAGGGCGAAGCGCATCCGTAATATGGTGATACTCATCACGGCTATCTTCCTTTTCGACTCCTATGTGTTCGCTTTCATACCAGCAGCGAGTGCTGATGATGAATTAGGGAGAGCTGGTTTGGTTGTCGTATATATCGTTGGCTCAGTGTTGCTTCCGTCAGCAGTCTTGTCGCAGTGGACTTTCGGAATAGAGGCAAACTATTTCCAAGGTTTGATGACGAAACCTGTCAGGGTAGAGCAGATGTTGCACAATTGCTTCTATTTTTATGTCATCGTGAGTGCTGTTGCTCTCATGTTTGTTATTCCGTTCTTGTTCTTTGATAAGGGAGTGGACTTGATGGTGTTGGTAGGAGCGTTTTGTATGGCTGTGGTGATCAATCTTTTTAACCTGCCAACGTGCCTGTTCTCTTCTCGTTTGGAGATATTCTCAACCTCTATGTTTAGCATGCAAGGTGCCAACATGAAGATAAATTTATATGGCATAGCCTTTCTGGTTCCTTTTGGAGCCTTGGGAGCAGTTTACTATTTCTTTGGCGAGATGGCATGGGGCTGTGCTTGCATAGCATTAGCTCTCTTGAGCTTAACCATTCATAAGTGGTTTATTGCCAAAATTGCTGGCGTTTTCTATAAGAATAGGTATAAACGCATGGAGAAATTCATGGAAGCATAAGGACGTAAGCCAAATTTAACATTTAACACTTAACATTGAATAAAGATGGATATCAAGATACAAAATCTCAAGAAAATATATAATGGCAATACTGTACTCGACATCGAAAGTCTCGGTATCGCTTCTGGTGAACTCATCGGTTTGGTTGGAAACAATGGTGCAGGCAAGACAACCTTGCTTCGTTTAATCTTAGACCTCATCCAAGCAGATGATGGTTATGTGGAGAGTAATGGAGTGAAGGTAAACGAGAGTGAGGCTTGGAAGGAATATACTGGCAGCTACATCGATGGTCGTTTCCTCATCGACTTCCTCACCCCTGAGGAATACTTCGCTTTCGTCGCTGATGTTTATGGCATTGATGATGAAACCTTGAGGGAGCGTTTGGCACAGTATGAGGGCTTCATGCACGATGAAATCATGGGTACAAAGAAGTATCTCCGTGACTTCTCGCAGGGTAATCGCCAAAAGATAGGTATCATTGGAGCAATGATTATCAACCCGAAGGTTCTCCTTCTAGATGAGCCTTTCAACTATCTCGACCCTTCCTCACAGATGAGCATCGCCCACATGATACAGCGTATCTGCAAGGAACAGGGTACTACGGTCATCATCTCCAGCCATAACCTCAACTTTGTTGCCGACATCTCCTCTCGCATTCTCTTACTGGAGAAGGGTAGGTTGGTGAAGGACCTCGGCAACACCAATGGGGCTGCCATCGCCGAACTAAATGAGTACTTCGGCATTCTGGCAGAGCA
>CAVKNU010000307.1:0-2367 GCA_963657465.1 Lachnospiraceae bacterium | reverse complement strand
CCAAATCTTTCCGGCGAAATCTTTACGATTGCAATGCTTGCTTGAGAAAAGCAAGGTTTTTCTGTACCTTGCTATCCTTTCTTACTTGTATGCTTGTGGATTTTATCCAAAACGCCGGCACACTTGTTCATCAGGAAACTGGCTATACCGCCATCTTTGTAGATACGGTTGAAGATTCTTCCGGCAGGAGAGAACAGGAAATAGATATGCTCACGTCCCACAGGCATCGTGGGAGACACAAAACTCTGTTTGCAATTTCTGACGAGTTCTTCCACATGGGGCGTGAGACCTCCTTTCTCTTTTACCTCCTTGTAAATCTGCAGACTGAAATAAGGAGAATAGTCCTGGTTCTCTATGAAATCCATGTGCCACCAATGTACGATAGCCGCATCAGCAAAATACTTCAACGACATTGCCACCTGCGCATTATAGACATCATCCAACTTACTAACCAAGTCTCCAAAATCTTTGTTCGTAACAGACAATGCTGGCTGATCTTGGCTTTGTCCTTTTTGAAAACAAGAAAATGTCCAGTTTTTGTTCCAAGAACGATAGAAAGCCCTTGTTTTCTCATTATCTGCCACATACATAACTCCACTATTAAACCAATATTCCGAATCAGAAATGTCCACACCGAATATCCCCCTAATACTTTCGGTAGGTGAAAACATCAATTCTGACAAAGGAAGATGTCCATCAGGAACGGCTGCTATGTCACAAGTCAATTCGTCTATTTCATCCAAAGGCTTGCAGATGACAGTATCTGTATCTATAAAAAGATATGCGCCATCTATCACATTGCGAACCGTAGTTTTGATTACACGAGAGCGTTGCTTAGCATTGTAGTTCTCAGGAACAGGCACAACCACTATCTCGGAAATCATGTCGCAGAGTTTGGGGAATCTCTGCATATAATCTTTCGTTTCCTTATCCACAAGGACATTCACTTTCACCTCTGGATGAAATAAGCGAAGAGAATATAAAGATACCCACAGCTCCTCCAAGAAATAATCCTTCTCGGAACTGATTAACGTATATACTATTTGAGTTTTCATATTTCTTAGTGTTTTAAACTTAGCCCTTAAAGGTTATTCCATACAACTTGTCTGACACGACTTTCAAGAAATAGCCAGCAACAAGGCAAGCCAAGAGATAGGCAATAACCAAAAGAGCGAATGGTATATTCTGAATGACCGACACCCTAGATATGATTATATAATAAGATGCAGAGATAAAGCCATGGATGAAGTATATATACATAGACAAACCACCCAACCATACCCAGACTCTTCCTTTAAACACTTTCGAAAATAGGGATTGTCCTGATACGCAAGCTACAATAATCATTGGACCCAAAAATAAAGACAAGGTATCATAATTGTCATGGGCTAGGGTTATCAAGAACATACCTAACAAACCTATTGTCCCAAGAGCATCAACAGCCTTGCGATGTCTTGTTATTCGCTCTTTTTTCAGTTCCATTACATAAGCCAACATCACTCCTATTCCCATTTCCACAATTCCCCTCATTAGGTTACAATCTAAAGGAGAACCTGGCAGTTGAGAACGCCATATCAATCCTGTATTCCCAAAACTGGTAAGATAAGTGATTCCTAAAAGGACGAGAATCGGAATAACTAACGCAACCGCCTTATGCCCGACATTTTTTAGCAAAGAGAAAATAATCGCCCCCCCAAATAGCAAGATGGATATAAACCATAAGGTAACATTTATATAGGTATCAGGCTTCACCATCTCCAATCCTTGACAGAAAAGCAGTTCTGGGATACGCATGAAATATTGTGAAACAATCCCATCTGGCGTTATCTCATGAGGATAGATAAATCGTTTTCTATCCAAGAGCATTAATACTCCAAGGGATAGGACAAGCGGCCAAAAGAAACGGCGCATCTTCTTTAGAGTAAAGTCCATTGTACCTAAATCCACATGTTTCCGATAGGACTGGTAGATAAAGAATCCTGCCAAAATAAAGAAGAATTCAACGGCAATATACCCATTTGGGAACAGATTGACTGCAGGACAATGCACAGGGCATAATATACAGATAAAAATAAACCTCATGGCATCTATTGCCACATTTCTTTTACTTGCCATATTTCAAATACCATTTTATATAAGTATAGGCTGTAAAGAACATCCTTGAATTAATTTCTTCGCCACTTAAAAATCTATCTCTCAACGCCATAAACTTATCGGCATCCAATTCTGGCAAGAGTTCCTCAATGTTATCATGAGATACCGTAGCCAACAAATCCTCCTTCATCTCTCCCCTAAACCAATCCTTGGTAGGTGGAACGAAGCCACGCTTCGGCCGGTCAAGCAACTGTCTTGGCACCATCTCATAGA
>CAVKNU010000306.1:0-2380 GCA_963657465.1 Lachnospiraceae bacterium | reverse complement strand
ATACCTCGTAATCTGAGTTATGCACATGATAAACATAGTAAGCGTTTCCTTGTGGGTCGAAATCCATCGGTGTGCTTGCAACAGAATAAGTACATTATTGCCATCTCATTACATTTTTTCGCACAATCATCTTAAAATCTTTAAAAAAGGAAGAATAGGCTCATAGTTTAGATTTCTTTTTACTAACTTTGCATTTATGAAGCAAAACAACATATCCGCTAAAGAACTTTTCCAACGAGTGAGGGAGCTACTAATGCTCCCCGACCTAGAGCCTGCGACTCGCAACAAGATGATGCACGACACGCTCATTCTTTGTTGCCATGAGGGAGTGAAGGACACCCGACAAGCATTCGGCAACCTTTTCTCGCAAGTGGATTATCTCTGCAAGGCAAGAGGCATCAGCATCGCCGACAAGATAGCCATCCAGACCATGCGCCGACATAGCAACAAGCAAGAGCCATTGACTAGTGAAGACTTGAGATACGATGCTCGTGCCCTAGCCCTCTTTATATCGGCAGTATTCCATGTGGATGTTCCCCACGAGCTGAATATGCTCATCCCCCATATCAACCGTCCGCATGCCAAAGGACTGGACATCAACAAGCGTTACATTCGATGCATCGTCAAGAGTTGGGATGCAGACTTTATCCGTGTAGATATTGATCAAGATGCCGACGAGGAAGAATACCTTGTATGTCTCAAGGACGAGGAAAACCGTATTGACCATACTTATATCTGCAAATTGTTGACAGAAGGCACCCAGCTCAATCTGCTCGACAATCAAGTGCATCAGCCCGTCATCACTCCACGGCTCATTGTCTTGGAGCCAGATTACCTTGTTGACATCAGTAGCATCGCCGCCTGCTTCACGGCTTATGGTCACCATCCCCTGCTCTACTTGTTGAATCTCATGAAGCCTCGCGCCAATACCCAAGCCATTCTGCTTGGTAACTTTGCCGGTGCTGCACTCGACGACATCATCAACAGCCATGGGCAATATCAGGTGAACAATACCATCAAGAGTAATTTCAAGGAGAAAGCCCTAGAGTTTTGCACTTGTCCTTACTTTGACGGCAAGAAATTCTATACCGATGCCAACCTGCAAGCCTACAATCTGCAACAGGTGGTAAATATACTTTTCCCTCGCACTACAGACCAAGCTCGAATGAATGCCTTTAGAGGAGAAGCCTTATACGACAGAAAGAAGGCTATCCTGGAACCCTCCTTCGTTTGCGAAGCATTGGGCATACAAGGACGTGTCGATTTGATGACCACCGACTGCAAGCTACTCGTGGAACAGAAATCGGGCCGTAATCTGAACATTGAGAATCATCAAGCCGACCCAGCTTATCATAGTTTTCAGCTCGTGCCCCATTATGTACAGCTACTGCTCTACTATGGCGTCTTGCAGCACAACTTCAACCTTGGCAACAACCTCGTGAACATCCGATTGCTCTACTCCAAGTATCAGCCACAAGACGGATTGATGGTTGTGGCTTATTACCAACAGCTATTCAAAGAAGCCATCCAATATCGCAATGAGTTGGTGGCAGCTTCGTTTGAAATCGCCAAAGATGGTTTTGAGCATGCACTCAATGAGTTTACACCCGATGTGCTGAATGTAGCAGGCACGGAAGACTTTTTCTATAAGAAATATCTTCTGCCCCAACTATCTGCCATCACCGCCCCGCTCCATGCCCTATCCCCATTGGAAGAAGCGTACTTCTGTCGCATGATGACCTTTGTGCTTCGAGAACAGATGATAAGCAAAGTGGGTGCACAAGAAGGAACCAACACATCGAGCAGTGACCTATGGACCATGCCTCTGACTGAAAAGAGAGATGCTGGCAACATCTATACCGACCTACGCATCACCCAAAAAGAACAAAGCGACGCAGGAAGTGGCTATGACACCATCACCCTCAGCGTGCCCGACCAAGGCAAGGACTTTCTTCCCAACTTTCGCATCGGCGACATGGTGTATCTCTATACCTACAAGCAGAAAGAAGAACCTGACGTGAGAAAAGCCATATTATATAAAGGTGTTCTGCAAAAGATTCATAGTCATGAGCTAGTGGTACACCTCAATGATGGGCAACAAAATGCAGACATCTTCGAGATGGATAAGCCTTACGCCATAGAGCACGGAACCACCGATGCCTCTACAGGAGGAAGCATCAGAGGATTACACCAATTCATCTGTGCTCCCCAAGAAAAGCGAGACTTGCTCTTAGGGCAGTGTGTCCCTCGCCGTGATACTACACTCACCTTATCACGACACTATGACAACGTACTCGACGACATCATACTTCGTGCCAAGCAAGCACAAGATTACTTTCTGCTCGTGGGACCTCCAGGAACAGGAAAGACGAGTCGTGCC
>CAVKNU010000305.1:0-2381 GCA_963657465.1 Lachnospiraceae bacterium | reverse complement strand
TGAAGTATTGCTCGATGACTTGTTTGCGATTATAGATGAAACGAAATAACTTGCAGATAGTCCTATGAATAAAAAGATAAAGATACTGCATATCATCCTCTTTGCTTTCATGCAGCTAGCCTTCCTTGCCAGCTGCATGGACTCAGGCTATCGCCTATCCTTCCCAGAGATAGACGACCTAGCCGATGAATACCCAGCACAAGCTAAGGTGTTTTTGTCTCGTGCTGACAGCAATGAGAACAAGGGGTATTACAAGCTTCTGGCAGTAAAGATTGATTATCAACTAAATGGTGTGAGCCGCAGAGATAACAACATAGACGATGCTATCAGCATCTTCATCAAGGAAAAGAACGAACCTCTTCTCGCGCGTTCCTTATATTATAAAGGAGCCTTGATACTCAACGTCTATCGTGACACTCTGCAAGCCACCAAATGGCTGAAGCGAGCTTGCACTTTCGACAGCAACATGCGAGAGAAAGAGAAAATGGACATGCTCGACTTGCTTTGCCGCCTCACTCGCCAAAACTCCTATACCCTCCAAATGGAAGACGAGGCACGCCAAGCCCATGACATCCCCCATCGCAGTTGGGCGATGCTCTACCGAGCCATCAACAATCAGGACCAACAGCTTGCCAACCAAGCCTTTAACCTTGCCAACCAAATCAAGGAGAACAAGGATAGCACCTTGGGACCCATGTATTATCACTATTTCCAAGCACTGATGGACAGGGGAAATGTATCCGACTCCCTATTGATTGGCTATCTCCAAAAAGCAGATGACAATTTTGGCATCAAATACAACAATAATATCGACTTCTATCGCTTTCTTTGGAGAAATGCGAAAAGCGAATACAGCAAGAAGTATGTCAAAGACCAAGTAACCATCGGTATGGATTTGAGAACCATCGGAAAGCAATATACCTTTACCATCGGATATGCACGAGGATTGCCCCTCTATATGATGGCATTACATCAGGGAGATACAGCAACAGCCAACATCATAGCTCACGAACTACGCCAGGAAGCATCCCTGCTAAACAAAGAAGGCAACTATGACAAGGCAAAAGAAGTGGAGTTGATGTACCAAGGTGGCAACACGAGCTATCGCTACGAGCTGACCAAAAACTATATTCTCGTCGGTGTCATCGCCGTACTCATCGTTCTCCTGACGACTGCTTACCTCTCCCTCTCTCGCATTCGCCGAGCACGCCACACCATCAACGCTCTCCATGATTCGCTCCATCAACTGAAGGACGTGGAGAACGCCCAACTATCCCAGCGATGTAAAGAACTCAACAACAACATCACCGCTCAACTCCGCAAGTTGAAACGTCGTGACAAGGACATCGAGGAATACAAGACGCAAATCAGCGAGCTCACCGACATTAGCCAAGGACTGGTCTATTATTCCATGGTGGTGCAAAACCAGAACATCAGCCAGTTAGGCAAACAAGGCATCCGTCAACTACTGGCTAGCTTCAAGATGATAGATGAGAAGTACGCCCTACGGTTGGAACAATATGATTTGAATCCCTCGCAAAGTCTTTTCTGCATCTTATACCATATCGGCAAGACGGATGAGGAAGTGATGCAAATCTTGCAATATTCCCTTTCGAATATCCGAGTGAGGAAGTCGAGGATCAAGAGTGATACAGAAGTGGATTCTTTCGATGAAATCATCAAATAAGAACATCCACATGCACTTTTGCAATGTCTCTTTGGGATTATCCAAGCATTACAAAAGTGCCTATTTTAAATTTTTAAAGTAGCATAACTTACTTATTATCAACATAAATAAGCATAACAATATGTAATTACCATTTGCTAGTATCAATATTTTATCTTACCTTTGCAACCGACATAATAACAACATAAAACATCAAGTCTTATGAAACAAACCGACAAATTCATGGCTACAATCAGCCGCATTCTTATGTTACTCTTTATTGTATTAAGCGGTAGCACGCATATACAAGCCAAGTCTCACGAGCAGAAGCCAACAACCCATCTATTGGTCCAAAAGGGTGACAGTTGCATGAACGAGCATGACTCGTTCCATGCCATCGGCTATTACCAGCAATATCTAAATGAGCAGCCAAAGGACTTGGAAGTTCTGAGAAAACTTGCTTCCTGCTATCGTCTGAGAGGTGACAACAAGAAATGCATCGTCTGCATGGACAGCATTCCGAATGATAGTCTTACCCATGAAGACTTGCGCATGAAGTTCTATTCATACCTCAATCTTGGCGACAAAGGTAAGGTAAACCTATACGGCATGAAGATTTTTGGAGACTATCCATACGACAGCGAGGTGTTTGCTACCCTTCTTTCTCAGTGGAACAACCAAGGCAAGCCCGAAGATGTATCGGCTTTCGCCTTGT
>CAVKNU010000304.1:0-2381 GCA_963657465.1 Lachnospiraceae bacterium | reverse complement strand
CCCAAGAAATAACCTCTTCGCTCCTCAGCCTCCTCATCCAGAGCCTCAGGCTGAATGCGCACCTTGTCAGCCTTGAAATAATCTTGCAACACCATCTGCCATTTCGACAAGTTGAATTTCGACAGGAAGAGTCGCTGCCATGTATCTTTTGTAAACACCATAATCTTCTTGCTTTTTACACCTTATTATATATATAGCCTTTCTAATCTGCTAAACGATAGCCATCCGATGCTAAACAAACGACTCGGAAACAACTATCTGCGGTTCCAAGATTTCTTCCTTCCGCTCCTCGTCCGTATTCAGCGGAATATTGTATCGCTCATAGAGTTCTTCGATTTGTTCCGCAGTCTGCTTGACGATTTCTGCACTCGATGGTTTCTGTTTCTTGAGCATGCGATTGAAGCCATTGATAGCTCTGTTAAGACCCGAGAATACACCCAGTTCCACTATCTTCTGCAACTTTTCACATTGCCCTACGCTCTTCTCTGCCTCAACAGCATTCAGGCTACGCTCCATCGAGCGAAGAGCGCTCAGCACATCATTGGTTGCCTTGTCTTTCTTTCGATTAGCCATGCTGTCAGAATCTACCACTTGGCTCACCACTTTTTGGTAAGACTGTAAGGCTTTCTGCACTTGGTCATAATGAAATTCCATCACCTCAGAGAGGTCGCCCGATTGTTCATCCATCGTAGCCTTCATGATGTCCATCGCATCCAAGAATGGGATGGAAAGTGCCTCGCCATCCGCCTTCACCCAGTAATACTCCACCTTCTGCGGAGAAGAGAGATAAACGAGGGTGGAATGGAGCAATTCATCTGCCGATAGCTTCACATCATGCTGCATATTCAGGACTGCATCCACAGCTCTGACCGTTCGGCTCTTCATCGGCAAAGCCTTTATCTTGTTGTAGAGTTTGCGGTTGTTGCGATACAGCTCACGAGCCTCCTCCAAGAACTTCAAGTTTCTGTCCACGGCATCCTGAACATTCGGATTGAACATCTGGAATTCTCTCAGAATCTCCTCCCTGGAGTATATCTGTGCATCCTCGCCAAAGGCGGAATGGAAACCTTGCATCTTGATGAGCGAATTACTATAAAGATGTATCTCTTTGTTGCCCTGTGCCGACGGATAGAACATATAGTTGTAGATGCTATCCGCCACCGAACCGATACGGTTTACACGACCGATACGCTGCATCAAGCGAGTGGCATTCCAAGGCGAGTCGTAATTGATGATGACATTGGCACGATGCAGGTTGACACCCTCGGCAAGGACATCGGAAGTAATCACGATGTTGTAATCATCCGTCTGATGGGCATAGTTGGCATCAAAACACGCCCGAATGGTATCCTGTCGGTTGTTGCGATTGCTGGCACAAACATCCAAGATGTCTTGGCGGTGCAAGCGCTTCCTCAACTGTTCGGTAAGATAATTGACCGTATCCACACTCTCCGAGAAGATAACCAACTTGCCTGTTGGGTTCATCTTCTTATCAAAAAGTTCATGCTGGAGTTTGTCGATAAAGAGTTCCAACTTAGGGTCTTCGCTCACGGCATCCCACTCTTGGCAGAGCGTTCTCAACTTGTCGGCATCCTCATAAAGCATCTCCAAGAAACGAGGATTGAAGTCTGGCTGGGCAAACACCTTGTCTTCCACCACCAGTCCCTTTTCTGCCACATACTCGATGATGCGGTCCAGCTCCCATCCCTTGGCTTGCTTATCCTTCACATTCACCTCTGGGGCGATGATGACCTTGTCGGCATCAAACATTTTTATCATGTCCTCGGTGATTCGGAGGAAGGTGTGGAGCGAACGGCGGAAAGCATAAAAGCTACTCTCCAATCGCTTGACCATGTGAACCCTGTAGATGCCTGTCAATGTGCTGGCGATATGGGCGGCATTGGGATATTTTTCCTTCGCCTCACCCACCAAGAACTCCACGGCTCGATAGCGAGCATAGTGCAAGCCCTTGCCTTCTGGATTGAGGTCTGCATCGTAGGTGTCGGTCAGCACCGCCATCGTATTATAAAAAAGGTGGTCAAGTCCGCCCTTCAACTCATATACCAATTCCTTAGGTGGCAATATCTCAGGGAATATGATGCCCTGGGCATCCAAGTCTTTCTTGTATGCTTTCACATTCTTGATGTTGTTTCGGGTACGGCGCACCGTCACCTTATCTATCACCTGCGTCCTTATCTCCTCATACAGGTCGTCGGTACGCTTGGCAAACTCGGCGTTTCGCTTGTTCTCGTTGTCCGCCTTTCGCTCACGCATCAACTTGTCGTATTCCTCTATCCATGGGGAGAAGGCGACAGGTAGGTTCTGGATGCCCTCGATGGTGGAATAGCGAGCGTTCTGGAAAAGCAGGAGAAGGTTCAAGA
>CAVKNU010000303.1:0-2399 GCA_963657465.1 Lachnospiraceae bacterium | reverse complement strand
GCAATTCTCCATCACCGCCATCGGCTTGATTATGCTCCAGAGTGCCAACAATGCCTTGGGAACGGTCTATGTTGCCGCCTTCACTGCCTCCATGCGCATCAAGTATCTCTTTACCTGTGTGTTTGAGAACATCGGTGTGGCGATGGCGACCTATTGCGGTCAGAACCTTGGGGCGAGGAAGTTGGAGCGTGTGGCACAGGGCGTAAGGGCAGCAATCAAGATGATGCTGGTCTATTTCGTGATTACCTTTCTCCTCATCTATCCTTTCGCCGACCAGATGATGATGCTCTTCGTGGAGAAGGGCGAGACGGAGGTGGTGACATACGCCGCACAATTTATGCGCATCGCCAACTACTTCTATCCTGCGCTCGGCTTGCTTACGATATTGAGGTATAGCATCCAGGGATTAGGATACAGTATGCTCTCGATGATGAGTGGCGTGATGGAGATGATAGCCCGATGCGGCGTGAGCCTTTGGCTGGTGCCAGCCTTCGCCTGGACAGGCGTTTGCTTTGGCGACCCAGTGGCTTGGGTGATGGCGGATATGTTCCTCATCCCAGCCTTCTTGTGGCTGTATGGGCATCTGAGGAAGGAACTACTCAAAAAATAGGAAATATTCAAATAAATAGAGACTTTTAGTGGTACTTTCGATTTTATTTCGTATTTTTGCAACTGAATATAATCATTTGCAACGAATATAATCAAAAGAATATACCCAAATAGAGGAGATTACAACATGGCTAAGCAAAAGTTACCTTTGGGAATACAAGACTTCGAGGAACTACGTAGGGGCTACTACCTTTACGTGGATAAGACTGATATGCTCTGGCAGATTGCCAATGGTGACAAGTACAATTTTCTGAGCCGTCCTCGGCGTTTCGGAAAATCATTGCTCACTTCTGCTATGCAATGTTACTTCGAAGGCAAGAAAGAACTCTTCGAGGGTCTCAAGATTATGGACTTGGAGAAAGAGTGGACGAAACGCCCTGTCATCCATTTCAGCATGAATCAAGGTGGCTCTGATGCCAAGACGCTCAGCCATTATCTCGACAATACTCTTGCCAAGTATGAGGAAATATACGGTAGGCGAGACACGGAGGCAACGCTCAACAACCGCTTGACGGGCATTATCCAAAGGGCATACGAGCAAGCTGGAGTGCAAATCGCCATCTTGGTGGATGAATACGACGCGCCTTTACAACATTCCTTCAAGACTCCCCAACACGACACGTGCAGAAACCTATATCGTGATTTCTTTACAGGGCTCAAGGACTATGGTTACTGCATCAAGTGCGTATTCCTCACAGGCATAACGAAGTTTACCCAAATCAGCTTGTTCAGTGTCCTCAACACGGTGACCAACATCAGTTTTTATAATGATTATGCCACCGTATGTGGGTTGACCAAGGATGAAATCAAGGGATATTTGGGGGAAGAGGTGCAAGGACTTGCCGACAAGAAGGGATGGTCTTTGGAAGAGACCTTCTTGAACCTAAAAGACATGTACGATGGCTATCATTTCTCCGAGAATCTCAAGGGTGTATATAACCCATTCAGCGTACTCTGTGCGCTGAAAGAACAACGCTTGAAGTCATTCTGGATAGCCAGCGGTGCCACGGAAATGTTGCCAAAGATATTGTCCAATTTTGAGCGAGACATCGAGAAGTTGGATGGGAGCCTCATCGACATGGACTATATCGAGACAGCGGACGTCAGCGTCAGCAATCCCAAGCTCTTCCTTTACCAGTCGGGCTATCTCACCATCAAGGATGTCATAGAGGACAGTTATGTATTGGGCTTTCCTAACAGAGAAGTGAAAAAGGCATTGTTTGAGCTGGTGATTCCGCTCATGCTAAGGCAGGACAAGGAAGAAACGGAGAATACCTTGCAAGAGTTGAAGTTGAATTTCTCCATGGGCAAAATCAAGGAAGGCATCCTGTGCCTGAAGCAATTGATAGCCAACACTCCATATAGCACGCAAAAGAAAGAGCAATTTGTCTTCGAGGAGCATTTCAGATTTATCATCAAGAACCTGTTCTATATCTGTGGTTTCAAGGTGAACGAGGAAGTTCAGATGGCAAGTGGAAGAATAGACTTGGTTGTCGAAACTTCCAATATCATATATGTCTTGGAACTGAAGATGTCTGACAATGGAGGAAAGATTGCCGCTTCCCAGCAAATCGCCAACCGCCATTATGCCGATGCCTATTGCGCCAGTCATAAGAAAGTGATTGGACTGGCATTGGTGTTCGACAAGGACAATCGAGGACTGGTGGATTGGGGGGAATGCAAAATTAGGTAAAAGTGCTCCTATCCGATGATATTATGAGTGATAGATGACGTTTTTGAAGAAATTTTCGCAAAATACATAAAATAAAGACTTGCTGTCCCACGAATTG
>CAVKNU010000302.1:0-2400 GCA_963657465.1 Lachnospiraceae bacterium | reverse complement strand
CTTGTGGCGTGTACACTCGTTCTCCCACTGCAATGGGCGGTGCTGGATGTAGCCGAGCTTGCTGGCGTCCATGTGAGGCACCTTGAGGTGGTCGGCGAGCTGGTCGAGCTGAGCCTGGTCAACCTGACGCTCGTAGATAACGATGGCATTGTCGAGGTCACCGCCCTTGATGAGGTTCGCCTGCAGCAATGGCATGATGTCACGAACGAAGACGAAGGTGCGAGCCGATGCTATCTCGTCAGCGTAAGTTTCCATCTTGTCGAGTGTGGCAAACTGGCTGTTGATGAATTTGCTCTCGAATGAGCACATCGCCGTGATGGAGAAGTCCTCGTCTGGCAGGATGGTGATGACAGAACCATTGTCATCTTTCACCTCTATCTTATGGCGGATGATGTAGTAGTCCTTCTCTGCGTTCTGCTCCTGGATGCCCACGCTCTTGATTTTCTCCACGTACATGGCTGCTGAGCCATCGAGGATAGGGAACTCAGGACCGTTGACCTGGATGAGGCAGTTGTCGATGCCGAGGGCATAGAGTGCTGACATTCCGTGCTCGATGGTAGAGACGCGAACGTCGCCCTTGCCGAGCACTGTGCCACGCTGTGTCTCGACCACGTTCTCGGCTACAGCCTGAATGATAGGCTCGCCTTCGAGGTCGATGCGCTGTATCTTATAACCGGTGTTCTCTGGGGCTGGATTGAATGTTACGGTGAGGCTCAAGCCTGTGTGCAATCCCTTGCCACACAAAGAGAAACTACCTTTCAGTGTCTTCTGTTTTGACATAATTCTATTGTATTATTTCTTTTTCAATTCTTCGATTTCTTTCTTCAGCTCGTTCAGTTCCTTATACATGTCTGGCAAGCGACGGAAGATGGCTTGTGACTTGAAATAAGAACGAGGCTCCATAGGAGGTGTTCCGATGAGCTCTTGGTTGCTCTTGATGCTACCAGGAACGCCGCTCTGAGCACCGAGGAATACCTTGTCGCCAATGGTGATGTGACCGGCGATACCAACTTGACCACCAAACATACACCACTGTCCCACCTTGGCAGAACCGGCAATACCCACCTGGGCAGACATTACGGTGTTCTCACCGATGTCGGTGTTGTGGGCAATCTGTACGAGATTGTCGAGTTTCACGCCCTTGCGAATGTAAGTGCTACCCATGGTAGAGCGATCTACACAGGTGTTGGCACCAATCTCTACATTGTCTTCGATGGTAACGATACCAATCTGAGGAATCTTGTCGTAGCCATCAGCACCAGGAGCGAAGCCGAATCCATCAGCTCCAATCACGCTACCAGCATGGATGGTTACATTGTCGCCTAACTTACAGCCGTGATAGATGCTCACGTTAGGGTAGATGAGGGCATTCTTGCCCACCTTCACGCCCTCGCCGATGTAGGCATGAGGATAAATCTGGCTACCTTCACCCACCTCAGCTCCATCGCCGATGTAAGCAAATGCACCAACATACACACCTTCTGCCACCTTCGCCTTAGGAGAAACGAAAGCCAATGAGTCGATGCCTGTCTTCTTAGGTTTCATAGACTCATACATCTGGAGCAACTTAGCCACGCACTCGTAGGCATTCTTCACACGAATGAGGGTGGTGCTGACAGGTTTCTCAAGTTCTACGGTCTCGTCGATGAGGACGATGCTTGACTTTGTGTCATATACGTAGTGAGTATATTTAGGGTTAGAAAGGAACGAGATGGCACCTTCCTTGCCTTCCTCAATCTTAGCAAAGGTGTTGACGGTAGCATTCTCGTCACCTTCAACACGGCCCTGTACGAACTGGGCTATCTGTTGAGCGGTAAAAATCATATTAATGTTTGTTTATTTATATTTTGTGCAAAAATAGCAAAAAAGATTCAGAAACTCGTATTTCTTTTGTAATATTTTGCTTTTTAGGTCAACAAATACCTATTTTTTAGGCGCAAAGCCTCTTTTTACGGAAACTTTGCGCCTAAATTCATTGTTTTTTTATTCATCGAATTTCACGGAGTTATCGGAGCATTCTAGCTGATGCGATTACTCACGGAATTTTAATCGGACTAGACCTTACGGTCTTTTACAGATACCCCTTATGTCTTTATGGCGTATGCCCATGGGCGAATAGCCCAAGTCCGTGAAATCCAATGAATATCCTTCAGATGATTTACAGCTTGGCAAGCTCAGCTGCCATCTGTTCCTGCAATTCCTTGGCCTTCTGACCTGCCACTTCGGCGAAGTCCTCGCCATTGCTAGCGTAGATGATGCCACGAGAAGAGTTGACGAGCAAGCCGCAGTCTTTGATGATGCCATACTTGCAAACCTCCTGCAGGCTACCGCCTTGTGCGCCAACGCCTGGCACGAGGAGGAAGTGGTTAGGAGCCACCTTGCGGATGTCCTCGAACATCT
>CAVKNU010000301.1:0-2416 GCA_963657465.1 Lachnospiraceae bacterium | reverse complement strand
TGGTCAAAATGTGATAGCCCCTAATGCGACAACAGCCAATCAGAATGTCTATAATAAGCAAGGAAAAGCTTAAGTTTTCTTCAAAAACATTTGGCAGTTTCATGGAAAAGCATATCTTTGCAACAGTTTTGATAATAGGAGGTAATATGGAATTAATGAATAAGGACTTTTGGACAAAGCGTGATGCTGCGATGAAACGTTTTATGGTAGCAAAAGCTAGAAAGAAACAACGTATGGCAGAGCTAGAGCAGTTGCTCCGCCAAGATTATCTTGCTCGTACTGGAGAAGAACCAAAATTTGTAAACGTTTGGTAATAACAACGAGCAATATGTAATCATGGTTGCCAATATCCATGATTTGGAAGGCATCGGCAATTATGCTGCAATGATATTGCGAAAGGACAATCCTCATTTTGTGGAATATGTCTCAGAATTTAATAATACCGTAAATATGTTTATGGTCAAGCCTGAATAATTGAGGCAGAAAAATTCTCCCCATTCGAGTGGCGACAAGCGCAGAGCGATGCTGCGGTGGGGAACTAAACAAAATTTTTATTCTATAAGTTGATACGTATCATTACTTGCTTAAAGGTAGTGATGCAGTATATGGTATGACCTCATCCTTTATTCTTCATTTAATGCGCTAGCCGACAAACACTCGCCGATTAGGCGTAAAATAATCATCGGCAGCCCCTTGCGGGTACAGACTCCGCTGACGATACCAAAACTCTATGGTAGCTATAGTGGACATAGTTACATCCTCTCGTCCCTGAGGGAAGAGAGGCTTGGAGAGAAAGGTGGAGCCTTCTTTAATGGTAAAGAAGGACGGGATGATTTTAGAAAATCTAATGTAAGGAAATTAAGTTAGAAAAACATATTATTTATGAACATAATCAAGACAAATATAGGCGGTGTACGTAAATAAATTTTCCTAGATATGAAAGATTTCAAAGGTATAAGAATAGCTGTAGCCGGTACAGGCTACGTAGGTCTGAGCATAGCCACGCTATTGTCTCAGCACCATCATGTGAGTGCAGTGGATGTAATCCCTGAGAAGGTGGAGAAACTCAACAACAAGATTTCTCCTATCCAAGACGATTACATCGAGAAATATTTAGCAGAGAAGCCATTGAACTTGACCGCTACCCTCGATGGCAAGACTGCCTATAAGGATGCAGACTTTGTAGTCATAGCTGCACCAACCAACTATGACCCTGTGAAGAACTACTTCGATACCACCCATGTGGAAGAAGTCATCGACTTGGTCTTGGAGGTGAACCCTGATGCTGTTATGGTCATCAAGAGTACCATCCCAGTGGGCTATACCCGCAGCCTCTACTTGAAGTATGCCAAGAAAGGAGTAAAGCAGTTCAATCTCCTCTTCTCACCAGAGTTTCTTCGTGAGAGCAAGGCACTCTATGATAACCTTTACCCAAGCCGCATCATCGTAGGCTATCCAAAGATTATCGACCGTCCAGAGTTCGCCGAGGAGAATGATGCAATCCAGAAAGTAACTGATGTGGAGAAGATGAAGGAAGCTGCCAAGACCTTTGCTGTACTCTTGCAGGAAGGTGCCATCAAGGAAAATATCGACACGCTGTTCATGGGCATGAAGGAAGCGGAAGCGGTTAAGCTCTTCGCCAATACCTATTTAGCTTTGCGAGTAAGTTACTTCAATGAGTTGGATACATACGCAGAGGTTAAGGGCCTTGATACCAAGGCTATCATTGAGGGTGTAGGTCTTGACCCACGCATTGGTACGCACTATAACAACCCAAGCTTCGGCTATGGTGGCTATTGCTTGCCAAAGGACACCAAACAACTTTTAGCAAACTATGCCGATGTGCCAGAGAACTTGATTGAGGCTATCGTGGAGAGCAACCGCACACGCAAGGACTATATCGCTGATGCCGTATTGAGAATAGCTGGTTATTATAATGAAAATAGTAGCTTCGATGCGAGCAAGGAACACAATTGTGTGATAGGAGTCTATCGCTTGACGATGAAGTCTAATTCTGATAATTTCCGCCAGAGTGCTATCCAAGGTATCATGAAGCGTATCAAGGCAAAGGGCGCAGAGGTGATTATCTATGAGCCAACAGTTGAAGACGGAAGTACCTTCTTTGGCAGCAAGGTGGTGAACGATTTGGATGCCTTCAAGAAACAAAGTCAGGCAATTATCGCCAACCGCTATGATGCATGTTTGGATGATGTAAAGGAGAAAGTTTACACACGTGATATTTTTAGAAGAGACTAATACGATGGTAGAATATAATGTGAATTTAGTAGGGAAGACAGTCCTCGTTACTGGAGCAGCAGGTTTCATTGGTAGTAATTTAGCACTTCGTCTTTTAAAGGAAGTCACTAGTGTCTCTTAATATATGTTAATCAAATTTAAAGTCCAAACTGAGTTGTCC
>CAVKNU010000300.1:0-2459 GCA_963657465.1 Lachnospiraceae bacterium | reverse complement strand
TGCTCCACTGGTGTTTGAGACCAGCGCGTCTACCGATTCCGCCATCTGGGCGATTGCGAGTGCAAAGGTACTAATAATTTTTGAACTGACAAATTTTTTGCAAGAAAATTTTCTGAAAAAGTGTATTTTATGTGCAGAAAGGCTAAAATATTGTTGTTTTTGCCATCTACTATATTAAATTCTGGAAAAAAACTTGGTAAGTTCAAGGATATTTTCTAATTTTACACGTGATTTCAGAAAACAACTATTAAGATACTAAATATGGCAAAAAACAATGATAACAATTATTGTGTGATTCTTGCAGGTGGAAAAGGACGTAGACTTTGGCCATGCAGTCGCAGTAATTACCCAAAGCAATTCATCGACTTCTTCGGAGTGGGGCGCACCCAGTTGCAGCAAACGTATGATCGTATGGCAAAGATTGTGCCTTCCGACCATATTTTTATCAATACAAACGAGGCCTATGTATCCCTCGTCAAGGAACAATTGCCCGATGTACCTGCTGAACGTATAATGGCAGAGCCTATTCATCGCAATACGGCACCTAGCATAGCATGGGCTAATCATCGTATTTCCATGTTGAACCCTAATGCTTGCATTATTGCCACACCTTCCGACCAGGCTGTCTTTAATGAGGAAGCCTTTAAGAAAAATGTAGAAGAAGGACTTGCTTTTGTAGCCGAGAATGATAGATTCTTGACGATGGGAGTGAAACCTACACGTCCAGAACCAGGGTATGGCTATATCCAGTTGGGTGATGCCGTGGGCGATGATTTATATAAGGTGCAATCCTTTACCGAAAAGCCGGAGCGTGATTTTGCCAAGATATTTGTAGAGAGTGGCGAGTTCTATTGGAACACGGGGCTGTTCCTAAGCAATGTAAGGCATTTGCGTGAATGTTTTTCTAAGTTGTTGCCTGCAGTGCTCCGAAATTTCGATACGGAGTGTCCTGAATATACGATAGAGGCAGAAAATGCTTATATGAAGGAAAACTTCCCTTCTTATCCTAACATCTCTGTGGATTATGGTATTTTGGAGAAATCCTCCAATGTATATGTCATGAAATGTGATTTCGGTTGGGCTGACCTAGGAACATGGCATAGTATTTATGAGGCGATGCAAAAGGGAGAGAATGACAATGTGGTTATTGATAGCGATGTCATTATGGAAGAATGCCATAATAATATCGTAAAAATACCAAAAGGCAAGTTGGCTGTGCTCAACGGACTGGATGGTTTCATTGTGGCAGAGAAAGACAACGTCCTGCTTGTATGTCGCAAACAAGATTCTTCTGCCTTGGTTCGCAAATATGTCAATGAAATACAGATGAAAAAAGGAGATGAATATATCTAATAAAGCAAAAGAGCTGCGATGATTCGCAGCTCTTTTGCTTTATTAGAGTTTCTTGAACTCACTATAAATCTTATCAGCGATTTCCTTAAATTCTTCTTCTGAGAGCTTGAGGTGCTCCTTGCGGAAGTTGACGTCGGCCTCACTGTTCATAGGGATGAGGTGGATGTGGGCATGAGGAACCTCTAAGCCCAAAACAACCTGAGCCACTTTCTTGCAAGGGAATGCGGCCTTGATAGCCTTAGCCACTTTCTTGGCAAAAACTTCAAATTCTGCAAGATCTTCATCTTCCATGTCGAAGATGTAATCCACTTCCTTACGAGGAATTACCAAGGTGTGACCTTTGCCAATAGGACTGATGTCGAGAAATGCATAGAACTTATCACTCTCTGCACACTTGTAGCTAGGAATCTCGCCTGCTGCAATCTTTGAAAAAATGCTTGCCATAACTTATGTTCCTTTCTTATTCAAATGAAATCTTGTCGATGCGGAGCTGGATGGTACCACGAGGAATCTTAATCTCTGCTACGTCACCCACCTTCTTGTTGAGCAATCCCTGTGCGATAGGAGTCTTGATGGAAATCTTTCCTTCCTTCAGGTTTGCCTCACTCTCACTCACGATGGTGTAAGTCATCTTTGCCTTGTTAGCCATGTTGGTCATTTCCACCTTCGACATGATTTGCACGCAATCGGTGCTCAACTGCTTGGTGTCGATGATCTTGGCCTCGGCAATGGTGAGTTTGATCTTGTTAATCTTATCTTCTAGATGAGCCTGTGCCTCCTTTGCGGCATCATACTCTGAATTCTCACTCAGGTCACCCTTATCACGGGCTTCAGCAATTGCGGCTGATGCCTTAGGGCGTTCCACAGAAACCAACTGTTTCAGTTCTGCCACGAGCTTGTCGTAGCCTTCTTGTGACATGTAAGCCATAATTCTTTATTGTTTAATGTTATTAATAATATGTTCTTAAAGGGGTAAAAAATAAAGAATCCCGGTGCCAGTATAGCACCGGAATCCTATATCTTATTTCTAAATTATATCCTTTTTATGTTTATCGTTTGCAAAGATAGGACTTTATTTTGGTATTGCCAAACTTTTTCGATGAAAT
>CAVKNU010000299.1:1346-2476 GCA_963657465.1 Lachnospiraceae bacterium | reverse complement strand
CAGAAATCGTCAACGCCATGTTGCACAAGCAGATAACGGAGAGAAACAGCGTGTATGGCAATGTCGTGTATCTCAGCTTGTCTTGGAACATCAACCGAGGCAAGAAGTACCAAGAGATACAGAAGAACATTCAGAACAAGGAGCGAGAGACGGGAATATTGAAATGATAAAAATGCTCTTTTTATAAGATATATTCCAAGTCCACGACTCCGAGCCATCGCCCGAACTTTCTGCCTACTTCCTTGAACTCGGATACTTGCTTGAACCCAAGCTTCTCGTGCATCCTTACGCTTGCCTCATTGCCCTCGGTGATGCAAGCGATGAGGGCATGATAGCCTTGCGCACGGCAGAGGTCGATGAGATGATTCACCATTACGCTTCCGATGCCTTGGTGGGTGGCATCCTTGTGGAGATAGATGGTTGTCTCTAGCGTCTTGGAGTAGGCGGCACGCTCTTTCCACAGGTGCGCATAGCAATAGCCCAAGATCTCGCCATCCTTCTCATAGACGAAATATGGGAAGTGGGCGGAGATATTCTTGATGCGGCTTGCCATTTCTTCCGTGGTAATTGGCTCAGTCTCAAAAGTTATCGCCGTTTCGTTGATGTAATGATTGTATATGTCAACGATAGCCTTGGCATCGGATAGCCTGACGGGGCGCAGATATTTCATTTCTTCTAGTTGATTCATGATGAATGCTTGTTATAGTTTTACAATCTTATACCTATTCTAGCTGCAAAAGTACTCCAAAAATCTAAGAGCGACAAAGATATTAACCAAATTTAGGGGTGAAATGGCAAATTTCTTGTTTTCCGATGCAATAATAGGGGGGCGATGAGTTATATATATAAAGACAATAGAATTATTCATGTATTAAATGATTAGGTTTATGGCTAGAAAGTTTTATTTGATGGCAATCGTGTTCGTTGCTCTTCTGATGATGGGATGTAGCGATGATGAGAAGGGCATGTATTTCACGAAAGATGAAATCGTGCAGGGTGATATTAATACAGGCAAGCAAGTGGGCATCAAGGACAATACCATCGATGTTTATACCACAGAACAAGGCTACGTGAATGTACAGGGAGCGGTAGGTAAGATTTCTGCCACTTCTGTAGATGAAAATGTAGCG
>CAVKNU010000299.1:0-1138 GCA_963657465.1 Lachnospiraceae bacterium | reverse complement strand
ATTCTTTGCAAATAGCATCTACAGTTATTGCCAATGACAAGAAGTATATCATGGTACAGAAAACAAGAGATACATTCCCTGGTTCTATGACTAGGGCTATCATAAAGGATAAACAGGATAATGTGCTGGTTGATGGCATTCTGCTTCATGAAAGAGACGAAAATGGAACGAAGTTTTGGATAGTTCCATTTGATAGTTACTCGTCAGTAGTTTTGGACCAATTCTATACGGATACCAAGATGGGACAATTTCTTATTTGGGATTTGACCAGTGTCTATAAGGAAGAATATCCTGCCGTAACTTCTGTGAAACTATATGTAAAATGTTCAAGACTCTTGTAGTTTTTATTACCTTTACGTCTGTATTTCTAACTTTATTTAAATATTTCTTCATTTTGGGGTAATTGATTTCCCGAATGCTTGTATATGTGAATAGAAACAAGAAGAGAAATACAGATGTTAACAACAATAATGAATAAAAGGAAAATCGTGCTGTTGGGCTTGCTTGCCTTGCTTCCATACCAAGCCATACAAGCCCAACGCATTACCCATAGTTTCCGCAACACCTCGATGTCGGAAGCACTCACTGTCCTTGCCAAAAGCACCAAGGATTATCACATCAACTTCATGTATAATGAGTTGGAGGATTTTACCATTACTACTCATGTCGTGAAGCGCATGGCTCCCGATGCTATCCAGCAAATCATCGGATTCTATCCCATCAAGATGACTGTAGATGGCAAGAACATCTTCGTAGAATGTACCCAGAAGGCTCCTACCAAGATGATAGGTCGCATCATGGATGCCCATCAACGTCCTGTGGATTTCGCCAATGTTGCCCTGCTCAATGTCCGTGACTCCAGCTTCATCACTGGTGGTGTGACGAATGAGAATGGTCAGTTCGTGATTCCTTGCGAGGCAAGACAGGCTATTGTAAGGGTAAGCTGTGTGGGTTATCACACCTATTATAATATATATAGCACAGGCAAGATAGGTTCGATAACCTTGAAGGAGGCGACGATGAACCTACAGAAAGTTACAGTAAAGGCACATCGTCAACCTTTCAAGATGACTTCCGAGGGCTTGGTGGCACAAGTGGAAGGCACAGCCTTGGAGAAGTTGGGAAGTGCGGAGGATGT
>CAVKNU010000298.1:0-2487 GCA_963657465.1 Lachnospiraceae bacterium | reverse complement strand
GCATTGCAAAAAAGAAAATCAAATACTTTTTCATTGTCTTGTAATTTTAAGTGAATAAATTGATTGTAATATCTCTATTTCTTACGCCAAACTCCACCTTCCATATCAGTTAAGGTACCATTGGCTTTATCAACAGTAAAAGTCCATACACCATTCGGAATAACGTATACTTTTACACGCGCATACATGCCCGAAAAGCTGGTGACAACCGTTGATGTCGTTTGTGTGTTTACGCCATTAACATACATCCCGTTATATTTTAAACTTAAACGTGTACCCTCTGAATTATAAAAAGTACCTGAAGTGAAATCCAAAACATCACCATCATTTTCGAACGGATGAGTGTTTTGACCGCTGTATATTCCGCTTGAGCTACTCCGGCTATCGTATGTTCGGCATGCGTTGTTAGCTTCGTCCGCGGAGCGATACATTTGATTGTTTTCATCCATCATAAGCACTTCACGGTTGCGGTCAAATGGTAAATAGCAATACATTCCATCATGCCTATCATATATAACCTTGTCGTCCTCAATTGTATATGGACCATTATAGGATACGTCTTGTCCGAAAGCTACCAATATATTATCTCCCTCGATTCTTGCATAGCATGTACCGTTTGAACTACGGAAGAACCATTCGCCTTGCAACCAATCAGGACGCTTTGCTGCCTGTTCATATTTGGACGCTTCTTGTTTAAATTCATTATTCTTCTCTTCTACAAGTTTATAATCCTCGCTCGTAAATGTTTCATTACCTTTCAAGTCGATATATCCATAAATACATTCTGTGTCTGTATTCCATTCAATATCTTCAGTTCTATCTAAATTTGTTTTCAATTTCTTGTATTGAAGAGTTGCAACTACAACACCATTATGCAGTTCGATACAATCAATACCCCTATCACTTTCTCCGATAGAACTGTATTTAGCAGGTACGATTATTTTCTTGGTCTTTGCATCTTGAACACCGACTAGACCTTCGTCATTTCTATACACCTTATATTCGGAAACCTTATCAGGTGCAGAATCTTGCGACTGAGGAGGGGCAACTTTTTCTCCCTTGGTGTCAATATAGTAATGGTCATTATAGTCGACATCTATAAATCCGGCAATATTGCAAATCCCATTATGGAATACGGGATATCTGTCTGAGCTATACTCAACTAAAGTAAAGCCTTTTGGTAGGTTGATCGCCTTTTTTCCTTTGGTGTCAATAAAGTAATGTCCATTTTCGTCACCTGCATAGGCAAGCCCTTCACTGAATATTCCGCATTCTTCAAATTTTAAAGGAATTGCAACCTCTCCCTTTTTATTTATGAAGCCTTCCTTGCCGTTCTTTCTGACAGCTGCAAGACCTTCGGAGAAATCGCTGACAATCTCATATACACAAGGTATAACCAACTCTCCTTTTGTGTTTACATAGCCCCATTTGTCTTTTTTGCATACCGCAGCTAATTCTTCATTAAATGGTTGTACCATATCATAAACACATGAAACAACTTCTTTTCCCTCGGTATTTATGAATCCCCACTTCTCTCCATTTTGCACAGCTGCAAAGCCATTCTCAAAGTCCCAAAGGCAACTGTACTTTCTAACGGTCTTACAAAACTCTGGAGTTAGCTTTACCATAGGTTCTTCATGCAAAACTTTCTTGATAACAGTGTCCTTATTCATGGTGAAATATGCAGTACTGCCAACGATTGCAAAAATAGCAACCACTGCAAGCAATATCCACTTCTTTTTCCGTTTTGGGCGATTCGACAATTCTTCTACATGATTGTCATATTCTACAGGACAACCACATTTGGGGCACGACTTCGCTTGGTCTGAAATCATTGCCCCACACTCCGTACATTTTATTAGCGCCATATCTTAGATATTTTGTTGATTAAACACATTTTGTTTTTCTTCCTCAGAAGTTGCAGACTAATCGACATATTCTTCTCCACAATGTTCAAAACAAAGATATATGCGTTCTGACACATTACCTTTGGTAAATACGGCATCATAGGAGGCATCGCGCGTTTCATCTGTCAAATTTCCACGCGTATTTTTTATATGCAATGAATACAACACATTGTCAAGTTTTCCCTTGAAAATCAAACCACCGTCATCTGCGACTTCACCAATTAAAGGAATGTCAACCAATTCTCCATCATCCGACTTATTAGTGAAATAGCGCAATCTGCCTTGATAATTTTGTATGCTATCAACATTATACAATAATACTATACCCCCTGTGACTATACGACCTCGATCTGCTTCAAAGGCTTCATATCCCGCTCCTCCTGTTCTGACCAAAGAGGAATCAACGTTGACGGATCTATTCTCTGTTGTAGAAGTGCTGTCATTAGAAATACTATCGGTTTGTACAACACTTCTTTTCTCCCTTGAGAATTTAGAGCACGATACGATGCCTATGCTTAAAAAAGCAAGTGTGATGACAAGCCCCAAACCATTATTTGGCCAATGTGTTTTTTGTTGCTTT
>CAVKNU010000297.1:0-2508 GCA_963657465.1 Lachnospiraceae bacterium | reverse complement strand
ATTTTTTAGTTTACTTTTTCATGCTTCCTTCGTCTTGCTATTAGAACAAATAAATATCAAGAGAGAAAAAGCATGAAAAAGTATTTAAAGATGCTCGCCATCATACTAGCCATAGGCAACATGGCGGCAAAGGCACAAATGAGAATGGGCGTGGACACCCTTACGCTCGACAAGGTGAACTATCGCATCACTTACCAAGCAAAGCAAGTGAATGACACCACGCAGATTCCTACATCTATCGACAAGCACAGATGCGACTCGACATCGGAGAGAAGATGACGTATTTCTACAACTTGTCTGCCCAACAAGTGCGCCAACAAGTAACCCAAATGATTTTGAATGGTGGTGGCATTGACCTTCGCAAGGCAGAGCCTGTAAGATGTATGAATTGGGAACTCTTCAAGAATTACCCAAAGGAGGGTAAGACCTTATATAAAGAAACTGTTGCCATGGGGGATTACCAATGCCTCGAGGACATCGAGGCTCCCGATTGGCAAATCATCCCAGACAGCACCGCCAACATCATCGATTATTCTTGCCAACTCGCCAAGGCGAATTTCAAGGGAAGAATATGGTATGCTTGGTATTCAGAAGACATCCCTATATCGGAAGGTCCTTGGAAGCTCTACGGCTTGCCAGGTCTTATCCTCCGTGCCTACGATAGTCAGCAGCAATTCTATCTCGATGCCATCGGACTGGAAGACCTCAAGGGAAAAGAACCTTTGAAATATGCCAAGAGCGAAAGCAAAGCAGAAACCGTATCCCAATCCGACCTCACCAAAATCAAACTGCGAGAGAGTGCAAATGTGGATATGATGAGAGACGTCAAGGTTACAGATGTAAATGGCAAAGCCATCAAGCCAAAGCCAAGAAAGCACGTCTTCAATCCGATAGAGCGATAGGGCTGACGTATGTATTTTCTCTGAAAAGACAAGCAAAAAAGCAGCCGATAACTCACCAAAACTAATAAAAAAACATAATTTTGGTGAGTTATCCATTCTAATAACTCACCAAAACCGAATATTTTTTGTAATTTTGGCGAGTTATTTAATGGATAAAGATATGGAAAAGCTCATAGGAAGGCATAAGGAACAGGCCAAGATTCAAGCTTGCTTGGAGTCTGGAAGATCAGAATTTGTTGTTGTGTATGGTCGCCGCAGAATAGGAAAGACGTTCTTGGTGAGACGTTTTTTCAAGGACTGCTACGACTTTTCTTTCGTAGGCAAACATGACATGCCAAAGGAGGAGCAATTACAAGAATTCGCCAAAGCCCTGCAATCTTACTCCAATTCTAGTTTTCTCCCTTCCCTAAAAAGTTGGGGAGATGCATTCTCGTGCCTACAACAAATATTGAACTCATCTAAGAAGAAAGGAAAGAAAGTTGTGTTCTTCGATGAGATGCCTTGGATGGATACACCCAAGTCTGACTTTGTTGCCGCCCTGGAAAACTTCTGGAACGGATGGGCTGCCATGCGTGATGACATTCTCTTTATAGCATGCGGCTCAGCCACCTCATGGATGGTGGACAAGATTCTGCACAACCAAGGTGGCTTGTTCAATCGCATCACCCAAAAGATATACCTCCGTCCATTCCATCTATGCGAAGTGGAACAATACCTAGATGAACATCATTTCAACTGGAACAGATACCAGATAGCGCAATGCTATATGATATTGGGTGGTATTCCTTATTATCTTACGTTGCTGAATCCACATCTCTCCTTGCTTTCCAACATCGACGAGTTGTTTTTTGCCGATACCCATGCCATGCTCCGCACTGAATACAGCGAACTGTACTCCACCCTCTTCAAACGTCCAGAAAACTACATTTGTGTCATCAAGGTTCTGTCAGAAAGAAAAGAAGGTTTCAATCGAAAAGAGATTTCAGAAAAGACAAAACTTGGCGGTTCTACATTAACCAAGATATTATCAGACTTGGAGCAATGCGACTTCATCCTTCCATACGCTCGCTATGGCAACAGCAAGAACAACACGATTTATCGCATCAAGGACTTTTACACCTTATTCTACTATAAATACGTAAATGGTATTGACACGAAAGACACACAGCGATGGACCCACCTATCCAGCAGTCAACAAGTAGTGAGCTGGCAAGGATTCAGTTTCGAGTTGCTTTGTCTTATCCATCTGGATGAGATAAAACGAGCCTTGGGTATCGACCGAATTCTAAACGATGCCAGTGCTTGGCGCAGTAAATCTGCAGAAGACAATACGCAAATAGACTTGGTGATAGAAAGAGCCGACCACAACATCAACTTATGTGAGATGAAGTTCGCTAATAGTCTCTACGCTATCGACAAGGGTTACGAGCAAAAACTTCGGGAACGCATGTCCATCTTCCAAGCCGAGACAAAGACAAGAAATAGTACCCGCATCACCATGGTCACCACATACGGCGTACTCAAGAACAAGCATGCCGGCATCGTGGATGATGAAGTATTGCTCGATGACTTGTTTGCGATTATAGATGAAACGAAATAACTTGCA
>CAVKNU010000296.1:0-2568 GCA_963657465.1 Lachnospiraceae bacterium | reverse complement strand
CCCAACAGATGAAACCTTGATGATTCCACCATTGCATGACGAGTCGATAGTAAAGTTACCATCCTCTCCACTCACCGCTCCCTTTACGAAAGCCGAGTCCATTCTATTCAACAGCACCACGTTGGCGAAAGCCAAAGGCTCACCCTTCGCATCCACCACCTTACCTGTGATACTCTGTGCCATCATCGGAGTCATAGCCGAGAGGCACAAAACTGTAACAATCATTTTCTTGTTCATAATCTCAATACTTTTGTTTTTTCTGAGGGCAAAAGTAAGGAAAATGATTCAAAAGGCTTTGACACAAAAGTGTATTTCTAAGGGAGGTGGCAGAAATATTACACTTTTGTGTATATGAAAATGGAGTTTTTCGCAACATCAAGAGATTACATATCACTTTCTCCTAACCTTCTCATCCCATTTCTCGAAAAAACTGAAGAACGGCGGGAGGCATGAGAGTATCGCCTACATACCGATGAGCATCATCAAACCTATCTGCATACATTACTCCCTTACCTGCTGCGGAGTCAACCCTGTATGCTTCTTGAAATAGCGGCAGAAGAAACTGACATCGGTGAAATGATACTCCCACGCCATCTCCTTAATGCTCTGTGTGCTGCGCTTGAGTTGCATCTTGAGCTGGAGGATGACGTATTGGTCGATGATGGTCTTGGGAGTATGCCCTGTCACCTGGCGCACGATATTGGTGAGATACTTGGAAGAGATGTTCATCAAGTCGGCATAATAGTTGACATCACGAGACTGTTTGTAATCTCGCTCCATCAGCATCATGAAATGGTTGAAAAGTTCTCTCACTCGATAAGACTTCACCTCGTCTGGGCGATACTGCGGATTGCGCTGTAGATACTCGTGGAAACCTATGAAAAACGCTTTTAGTTGGCACAAGACCAACTGGGAAATACAGGTGCATTCCGATTGCTCGAAATACACCCTGAGCAGGGCAAACATATTATTAAGAATGTTGCTGACTACAGGCGTGTCTTGTCGGCATCGGTCTTCACGAAGAGAAGAATAGACAGTTTGTTCCAGTTGAAGGCTTGCCTCTCGAAGCAAAGATGGATTGTACTTCAACATCTCGACTTCAAAGTCGTATGATGTCTGAGAAGAATTGCAATCCCCGATTCCGATTTCTGACTTTGGGGATTTGCCATCCCCTACTTTCAGTTCCACCACGTCATTCGGGAAGACGGTAATCACCGCCCCCTCATACAAATCCCAATCCTTATAGTTTACATTCAGCTTTGCCTTTCCTTTGCGGCAAATCAATATTGCCCCGTAAGTCAACACTTGCGGGCCATCCTGCCATTCCTCCAGATTCAACATCAAGAGACTGGCTTCCTGAAAACTGCTCAATTCTGATAATTCCATTTATTCCCAATTTGTTTGCAAAAGTACGGAATAAATGTGAGATTAAAGAACATCTATTCCGAAAAAGTCCATCCACTGCGAAATATTTAAAGCGAATGTTTGCCAAAATCGCCGTACCTTTGCACCCGAAAAAAGATTAAAGGTAAAAAGAACAATATTAAATAATACGAATGATAAAGAAAATCTTATTTGTAAACCTCCTATTATTGGGAGGCTCAACTTGGGCTGTGGCTCAATCATCAAGCCAGCCAATGACCCTCAAGGCACTTTACGAGCTTGCTGACCAAAGAAGCCAGAAAGTAAAGGTGAGCGAGGTGGCTCTTCGAGCTGCCGATGAAGGGGTGGCTGCTGCCAAATCTGCGTTGCTTCCGAGTGTAGACTTGGGACTTCAGGGTTCTTATACAGGAAATGCCTTCATGTTGTCAAGAGGCTTTTCTGCCAATGGAACGACAGACTACATCGTTCCTGGCGTGGGAGTCATCCCTGTGGCGAATGGCAAGCAGGACACGCCTCACTGGGGGAATAGTTTTACGGCGCAAGTGGCACAGGTAGTATATGCAGGAGGAGCTATCCGTTCGGGCATCCGCATGGCAGAACTAGGCAAAGGAGTGGCAGAACTTAATGTTGAGAAGAACCGACAAGAGGTGCGCTTTCTGTTGACAGGTTACTATCTTGACCTATGTAAATTGAGCAATCAGATGGATGTGGTACAGCAGAACATCGAACTGACCCAGAAGGAGATAGCACAGATGAAGGCTCGCCATGAGCAAGGCACTGTCTTAAAGAACGACATCACTCGATATGACTATCAGTTGAAGAGTCTTGAACTCACACTGAAAAAACTTACCGATGCCTCAGCCATCATCAATCACCAGTTGGTCATAACACTTCATTTGCCAGAACAGACGGTTATCATTCCTGACAAAAAGGAGTTGAACACGGATATTGATGCGCTCTCAGCCATCGCCGCACAGGACACTTGGCAGCAGAAAGCTGCGGACAACAACATCGACATCCGCCAGTCGGAAGTAGCCCAAAAACTTGCAGAACAGAAGATAAAACAGGTAAAGGCTGCCTCATTGCCTTCGGTGGCAGTCGTGGCGGAGAATCATCTCACAGGACCTTACACGCAAGACCTCATACCGAAGGACTGCAATGTAAACGTGTGGTTCGTCGGGGTTG
>CAVKNU010000295.1:0-2602 GCA_963657465.1 Lachnospiraceae bacterium | reverse complement strand
GCATCTGTACCGCCATGCTCTTCGACCCAGAGGAGCACCTGCCCATCAAACTTCCACAGGAGGTTATCGACAGAATCAGAAAGATTGACGGTCCACAGGCAGAAATCAAGTAATCGGCATACCTTCACAGCAAGAATGCCAAATTTAACACTTAACATTTAACACTTAACATTATCATAAGGTTATGGCAAATAAGAAAGTAGTAGTCGCTTTTAGCGGCGGTCTCGATACATCATATACAGTAATGAAGTTGACCCAGGATGGCTGGGATGTTTATGCAGCATGCGCTAACACTGGTGGTTTCTCTGCCGAGCAGTTGAAGACCAACGAGGAAAACGCATATAAGTTGGGTGCCAAGGCATACGTCACTCTCGACGTTACCCACGAGTACTATGAGAAATCATTGAAATACATGATTTTCGGCAATGTGCTCCGCAACAACTGCTACCCTATCTCCGTATCTTCTGAGCGTATCTTCCAGGCCATCGCCATCGCACGTTACGCCAAGGAGATTGGTGCCGATGCCATCGCCCACGGTAGTACGGGTGCCGGCAACGACCAGATTCGCTTCGACATGACTTTCTTGGTGATGGCTCCAGGTGTAGAGATTATCACCTTGACTCGTGACAAGGCTCTCTCTCGTAAGGAGGAGGTTGATTACTTGAACGAGCATGGTTTCTATGCAGACTTCACCAAGTTGAAGTATTCTTATAATGTTGGAATCTGGGGAACCAGCATCTGCGGTGGTGAGATTCTCGACCCAACACAGGGACTTCCTGAGGAAGCATACTTGAAGCACGTTACTGCCAAGGAGGAAGAGGCAGAATTGAAGATTACCTTCGAGAAGGGTGAGATTGTGGCTGTCAACGGCGAGAAGTTCGACGACAAGATTGCCGCCATCCAGAAGATTGAGGAGATTGGTGCATCTTACGCCATCGGTCGTGACTGCAACGTAGGCGACACCATCATCGGCATCAAGGGACGTGTAGGTTTCGAGGCTGCTGCTCCAAGACTTATTATCGAGGCTCACCGCTTACTTGAAAAGAGTACATTGAGTAAGTGGCAGCAGTATTGGAAGGACCAGGTAGGCAACTGGTACGGAATGTTCCTCCACGAGAGCCAGTACTTGGAGCCTGTGATGCCAGACATCGAGGCTATGTTGACCTCTTCTCAGCGTCACGTCAACGGTACAGCCATCTTGAAGCTCCGTCCTTACAGCTTCCAAACCGTAGGAATCGACTCTCCAGACGACTTGACCAAGTCTAAGCTTGGTGAGTATGGTGAGATGCAGCATGGTTGGACAGCCGAGGATGCCAAGGGCTTCATCAAGGTAAGTTCTACCCCACTCCGTGTATATTATGGTATGCACCCAGACGAGCAGCGTTAATTTTTCGATTGTAGTACACTCTTCACTTACAATATGGTAAAAGTAGGAATATTAGGAGCAGCTGGTTATACAGGAGGTGAATTGATTCGCCTCCTCATCAACCACCCTGAGGCAGAGATAGTTTTCGCCAATAGCGAGAGTAACGCTGGCAATCTCGTGGCAGATGTCCACGAGGGATTGTATGGCGAGACAGACTTGAAGTTTACCGCTGAGATGCCCTTCGACCAAGTGGATGTCATCTTCTTCTGCTTCGGTCATGGCAAGAGCGAGGCTTTCTTGAAAGAGCACAATGTACCAGAGAATGTCAAGATCATCGACTTGGCACAGGACTTCCGCCTTGCCCCAGAGACAGTGGTTGCCACTCAGCAACCTACTCCAGCTGCACATGATTTTGTTTATGGTCTTCCAGAAATAAATGAATCAAAGATAGCCACAGCTAAGCACGTAGCAAACCCAGGTTGTTTTGCAACTTGCATACAACTTGGGTTGCTTCCTGCTGCCAAGATGGGACTCATCAACAGCGACGTGTCGGTAAATGCCATCACGGGCAGCACAGGTGCCGGTCAGAAACCGGGTGCCACTACCCACTTCTCATGGCGCAACAACAACATGAGCATCTACAAGGCATTCAACCATCAGCATGTGCCTGAGATTCGTCAGAGTCTCAAACAGACTCAGGGTTATCTTGATGCAGCCATCGACTTCATCCCTTATCGTGGCGATTTCGCTCGTGGTATCTTTGCCACAGAGGTTGTGAAAACAGACAAACCTATCGAAGAAATCGTGGCAGGTTACAAGGAGTTCTATAAGGATGCCAAGTTCACCCACTATGTGGATAAGGCCATCGACTTGAAGCAGGTAGTGAACACCAACAAGTGTTTGGTACATGTGGATAAGTATGGTGACAAACTCCTCATCACCTCTTGCATCGACAACCTCTTGAAGGGTGCCGTAGGTCAGGCTGTCCAGAACATGAACATCATGTTCGGTCTCGATCAGACCGCAGGACTCAAATTGAAACCATCAGCTTTTTAGATAATATGAAACTTTACGACGTATATCCACTTTTCGATATTAATATAGTTAAAGGCAAGGGCTGCAAGGTCTGGGACGACAAAGGCCAGGAGTATCTCGACCTTTACGGCGGCCATGCCGTTATCAGCATCGGTCATTGCCATCCTCACTACGTAGAGATGCTGACCAAGCAACTCAACG
>CAVKNU010000294.1:0-2604 GCA_963657465.1 Lachnospiraceae bacterium | reverse complement strand
TAGCAGGGCATCAGTTGGCGAAGATATTGGGATAGAATTTTATTACTTCGCCATGTTGCAGCTTACTTATATAATAATGTGTAAACAGAAAATCAAACATTATTCACAAATAAGTAAGCATTATGGCAACAATCAAAGTAAAGTTTCGAGCATCGTCTGTGCCTGACAAGGAAGGCACATTGTATTATCACCTTATCCACCAGCGCAACCTGCGTTGGCTCAGTACCGACTACCACATCTTTCCAGAAGAGTGGAACGATAAGAAGTCGGCAATCATAACCACAAAGAACGACGGCAGACAGGCACATCTGCTACTCATCCAGTCGAAGATAGATTGGGAAATGAAGCAGATGCAGCGCATTATCCATAATAAGGACACGGAGGGCATCCCTTATTCCATTGACGACATAGCCAAGGCGATACAACAACTGCCACGCAGCCAAAGCGTTTTCACTTTTTTCCGCCAACAGATAGCCAAGAAGGAGCAGATGCAGTGCATCGGCACCAAGAACAACTATACCTCTGCCACCACTCGTTTTATGGAGTTCCGAAACCATGAAGACCTCGCTTTCTCACAAATGACCGCCGAAATGATGGAGATGTACCAAGCATGGCTGTTCAATCGTGGAGTTAAGCAAAACACCGTTTCTTTCTATCTTCGCACCCTCCGCACGCTCTACAACAAGGCGGTAGAAATAGGTCAAGCTCCCGACAATGACATTTTTACCCGTGTGCAGACTGCCAACGTGAGAACAGCCAAGCGAGCCATCTCCGTGAAAGACATTCGCAACATCGAAAAGTTGGATTTGCCTATCGGTTCCTCACTCGACAAGGCACGAGACCTCTTCCTGCTGAGTTTCTATCTGCGAGGAATGGCGTTTGTGGATATGGCATTTCTGAAGAAGAGCGATTTGAAGTGTGGATTGCTAAGTTATAACCGCCGTAAGACCCACCAAAGCCTTAACATCGAATGGATAAAGCCCATGCAAGCCATCATCGACAAATACGCCGAGCAAACCAAGGATTCACCCTATATGTTGCCCATCCTGACAGGCAAGGAGACCTCACCATACGCCACATACAGAAAGGCGGAACACAACACCAACTACAACCTGAAGAATATCGGAAAGATGATAGGCTTAAAGATACCCCTTACCACCTATGTAGCACGCCACGCATGGGCAAGCGTAGCCTTGCACATGAACATCCCCATCGCCACCATCAGCGAGGGAATGGGGCATAACTCATACAAGACCACACAGATTTATCTGGAGTCGTTGGACGTGGCAACCATCCACCAAGCCAACGAGAGAATCATAAGAAAAATCCTAAAAAAGCTGTAATAAAATAGTCACATTTACCCCTCCCGAAATGATTCGGGAAAATGTTTAGCAAATGTTGCCCTTTCTTACTGTAAGAGTGCAAAAAACAGCCGAATTCATCGTAAATCTGTCATTTGTAGTGGTCATCCGAGGTGGATTTGCTAAACATTGTGTGAAAATTTTGGAATGGCAGATAGAAATTGATAAAATCTGACACGAAATCCAAATAAAAATCGTATTTTTGCAACAAGTTGTATCTCTTACAGTAAGAAAGGGCAACAGATGTAAAAATAATATACATGCGCAGGGGCAGCAATGTCCACACTTTGATATACGATAAGCTTATGCACAACAAAAATAAATTGACTAGGCTTCCGCTACCGCCATGTATGGTAGCAGCTAAAGACATAAAGTAAAAGGAGAATATGACGCAGGACTGCTTGAATTCACCTTCTACAGCCGACGTAAGCAAACGCTTACCAAAGGGCATCCACGTTATCGGGGCTGAAAAACTTTCGGATCCGAGTGTAGAAGGAACACCCCGACGTAAACGAATCATAAAGAAGGAAGACCCTTCCACCGTCCCTACTTCGTGGAGCTATCTCTTTATTCTTCACATGGCAGTAAAAGGGCTACAGAAATGGCTCGAAGATTTCAATGCCGATGAAGATAATGATACCAAACAACCCTTTTTTATTCATAAAACTTTTCGTTATTCCTATAAGGATGAAGAAAAGCAACAAGGAGTAAAAAAGACTTTGGAGCAATCTGTCAGCGGACTTGTTTTCTTGCAAGGTACCGTAAGCAACCTACAAGATTTTCTGAAAAAGCATTTTCCTCAGTACCATTTAGTCAACGACCGCAGCCTTGGACGACCAGCATCCATCAAGGACTCCATCATGCAACCCTTTATGAATGTGATGAAAACACATCCAAAGCAGGTTACATTCTTGCGAGACTCCTTTGAGAAATTTGCAAAAGACCATGTAAAACTGCGTGTACTTACAGGTCCTTTCAAGGACTATGAGGGATATATCGTCCGTATAGACCGTGACCGCCAACTTGTTTTTGATTTTGGTGGGTATGCCGTGGCTATTCGTGGTGTGCACAAGGAGGACTTTGAGGTTGTCGAAGAATAAGCATGAACTTGATGATAAACCTATCACCAAGTCCACAAACAATCGCAATTTTATTGCGTAAGAAATCATCGCAAGCCCTTTAGGGCACAGGCTCCGCTTGCGATACCAAAACTCTGGCAGAGCTATAGCGTCGCCAGCTACAT
>CAVKNU010000293.1:2102-2611 GCA_963657465.1 Lachnospiraceae bacterium | reverse complement strand
CATTGTGCATGAACAACATAATTTCGAATTTAAATAATTTTAAGAGACACCAGTGACTTAATCTTGAATATAATTTTCAATATTGTATTATAAATTATATAACACTGAGCAAATTATTTGAACATTGCGATATACCTCATAAGGTTTTATTTACGCATGATGCCTTTACAAATAAAAATGAAATCCTTGGTGTAGATTCTTTTTGGCTGTCTTTACAACCAAGTCAAGAAGCCTCAGCTATCAGAAGATGTACAGATATTATTTCTATACAAGAACATGAATCTATTCTTTTTCATTATTACAATCCTCATGCTAATGTTTATACCGTATTCTCACCTTTTAAGGTTACTCCTCAGGGATTGACTAATAATAACAATATACTTTTCTTGTCAAGTGATAATCAATTAAATAGTTACTATGTTTGCAAACGCTAACGCAATGACAACAGTTGGAATACGCTCTTTGGAGGCTTTGCGCCTCCAGCCGCTGGGCAAACCACCGCAGTGTTT
>CAVKNU010000293.1:0-2009 GCA_963657465.1 Lachnospiraceae bacterium | reverse complement strand
AGTTTCAAAGGACAAAAGATTTTCGTAGGAATTGATGTCCATGCAAAGACTTGGGCAGTGGAAACACTCACCGAGTCGGGCTTTGTAAAGCGTCATGCCCAAGAAGCCTCTGCAAAAGTGCTCTTTGATTTTCTGAGTAAAAATTTCCCTGATGGGGAGTATCATGCCGTTTATGAGTCAGGCTTCAGTGGGTTCTCTACATATTACCAACTGAAGGAATATGGCATCAACTGCGTGGTTGTCCATGCAGCTGACGTTCCCACAAGCCAATATGAGGAAGTTATGAAGACAGACAAAAGAGATGCAGGTAAGTTGGCTCGTTCCCTCCGTAATGGAGAATTGAAGCCTGTGTATATCCGTGAACGTGACAATTTGGATGACAGGGCGGTCGTAAGACTTCGAAAAACTATCCAGAAGCAGCTGTCAGGCTATAAGGCAAGAGTAAAGCATTTGTTGCATAACAATGGTGTGAGTTTGCCTGCACGTTTTGACAAGCCAAGCACACATTGGTCTCGTGCATTCATGAACTGGCTAAAAAATGATGTTGTTCTCCTGTCTTCTACACGCCTTTCTTTGGACTTGCTCATCAATCAAGTTGAGACCATCCGCAAGAACTTGTTGGAAGCCACGAGAGCTGTGAGAAAACTAACGGAATCGGATAAATACAAGGCGAACTATGAATTGTTGCTGGGCATTCCTGGCGTCGGCTTCAATGTAGCCATGTGTCTATTGACGGAAATATACGATTTCAAGCGTTTTAGAAACGAGAACAGCTTTGCCCACTACTTAGGGCTGATTCCGACCAGCCATGATAGTGGAGATAAGAAATCACCAGGAGTGAAAACATTCCGTGGAAACAAAACACTTGGACCGATGATCATCGAGGCGTGTTGGGTTGCCATCTATAAAGACTATGGGCTTAGCCAAGCCTATTGCTCCTACAAGCAAAAGATGAAGCCCCAGCTTGCGATAGTCAAGGTTGCGAGAAAGATGTCCAACATCATCTTCTCAGTAATCAAGAACGGCAAGAAATACGAACCATACAAATGGGAAGAATAGGATATTTTATCAAGTCTATTGGACTACTTCATACAAAGCGACTCCTGTTCCATAATTGACGGGCTCTTAGTGGTGTCGTCTCAAAAATAGATTGTTGCGCTTTAACTATTATTCTGAAGAAGTAAATTGTAGGACGCTCAGCGTGTCTACTTATAGAAGTTTGTCTGATAGTACTGTTGTGGCAGAGGTTGAAACTGGCACATTTTTGTGCTGGTCAGACCTTTGCATCTTTATTCGAAAATACTCAGAAATCATCGTAATGTTGTAAGTGTTTGAATATAAATTAGTTAAGAAATTATAAATATTTTCCAATTATTTGGAAAGCAACATAGAAGAAATGGTATTGTTTGGTTTCTTGAAGAAGTTTTTCCTAAAGTTTTAAAGGAGGTGCCTGAGGCAAGATTAATAATAGGTGGAGGTATTTGTGAGAGTCTTATCGCTTATCGGGCAAACGGTGTCATTCTAAAAGGATATGTAGATGACATTGCTAGTTTTTATAAATTAGGGGATATTGCGATTAATCCTGTTTTTCAGGGTACAGGTCTGAAGGTTAAAACTTTTGAAGCTCTGTCTTTTGGTAAAATAGTTGTAACTCACAAACACAGTATAGAAGGTATTTATAATAAATCAATAGCTCCCATATTTTCAGCAGATAAAGCTCAAAAATATTCCGAGTTATTAATTAATGCTCTAAAAACTGTAGATAGAAATACGGTAAGAGAACAAAGCATTGGCTATATAAACCAATTAAATAGCTATATTAATTCTGAGTATGATAAATTATTAGATAAAAAATAAAATGAAAGCACCTAAAATTATAGCAGAAATTGGTTGCAATCACAAGGGTGATATAGCAATCGCTAAAGAGTTGATTATGACAGCTGCAACTTATTGTAAGGTTGATGTTGTCAAGTTTCAGAAGCGTTGTAACAAGGAGTTGTTAACTCCAG
>CAVKNU010000292.1:0-2628 GCA_963657465.1 Lachnospiraceae bacterium | reverse complement strand
CGCATTTGCATCCTGAGCTTCAATATCATTTCTTGAAGTTTCTTCGACAAAACATTCTCGATGAAAAGGTTAAACAGGTATTTGTCACATCACATTCTCCAAGTTTGACGGCTAAAGTCAGACTTGATGAATTGTGCTGTCTATTTAAAGACAACAACTCTATTACAAAAGCATATTATCCACGCAAGATATATGGTAATGATGAGAAGTCAAAGAAATTTGTTCAACGTTATTTAGATGCGACAAGGGCAGATCTGTTTTTTGCAGGTAAAATCCTTTTTGTAGAAGGATTGGCAGAACAAATTCTTATTCCTGTATTTGTAAAAAAACTTGGATATGAGGAAGAATGGTTAAGACAACAAGCTATCATTGTTAATCTGAGTGGACGATACTTTGACCACTTCTTGAAAATGTACAATGGTGAAAAAGGTACGTTTCCAGTACGAATAGCATGTATTACAGATCGAGACCCCATGACTAAGAAGGATGGAACTGAAAGATTTGTGTCGTGCTGGCCTGTAGAATATTACGAAGATGACGAAGGTAAGTTCCAAAACCATGGACGAAAATATGTCAATCAGTACAAAGTTCATGCTAACATTCACTTCTTCAGTCAAGATGAATATGGCAAAACATTGGAATATGATATTGCAAGATATAACGCAAATGAACCAGCAATCATCACTGAATCAATGCACAATCAAAACGAATTGAAAAATATGCTATCTAAAGATACATTTGAGGAAGTATGCAAAGTATGCAAATCTCAGGAACTAATAGATATCTTCAAGAAGAATACAAAGTGGGATGATGTGCATAAGAGAACTGGATTAATTGCAGCTCGTTATCTCAGTTCTTTAAGCAAGGGAGAGTATGCACTTGAATTAGCAACAGTTCTTTCTGAATCAGCTGAAACTTCCGAAAGATTTAATGTACCACCATATATCAAAGATGCAATAGAATGGCTGTTAGAGAAAAAATAATCAAATCCGACGATACACAAGATGTATTTTCTTGTAATCGGGTCGTGGCAGGTCCTGGCGCTGGCAAAACATTTTGGATTGTCAGGCAGATTTCTCATGTCTTGGAATCTGGAGTATTGCATTCAACTGATAAAATTGCGTGCATTACATACACTAACAAAGCTGCTCAAAATATTGAAGAACGCATAGGTAATAGATGTAACGAACTACATGTTTCTACTATACATTCTTTTCTTTATGCTTTTATTATAAAACCATATTTACATTTAATCGCAGATAGAGAAGGGGTTGCTATTGACAAATTGGATGGCCATGATGACGAGATTATTATTGGATATAAAATACTCTCAGAAATTTTACCTTCAAACAAGCTATTTGCTGTTCGGAAATTTAAGGACTATTCTAAGTTAAAGTCTTACATAAACAAGTTTCATTGGCATCTGACAAATCAAAATGTCATATTGAAATCAGCACCGCAAAACCAAAGTCCATTGAGGGTATTTGGCAAGAATGACGTATTGTCTTACAAACAATATGTTTGGAAAAATTATGGCTTACTTCACCATGATGACGTTCTGTATTTTTCTTATAAACTAATAGAACAATACCCTCAAATAATCAGAATATTAGCATCTCAGTTTCCATTCATACTGATTGATGAGTATCAAGATACGAACTCGATTCAGCACTACTTTTTCCAGTGTTTAGCTGATGCTGGCTGTAATGTTACAATAATAGGTGATGTGGCACAATCAATATATGGTTTTGCAGGAAGCGATATTAAGAATTTAACATCCTTCAAGTCGCGCAATCTTCAATGTTTCAGAATTGAAGATAATAGAAGAAGTACACCTTCTATCATCCGTTTCCTAAATATACTGAGACCAAATTTGCAGCAAAATGCCATTTCGGGTGAAAATTATGGGGTGCCGACAATACTCATTGGAACTCCTACCGAGACATATCTGAAGGCAAAAGAATTGAGCAACAATGAAGAGGTTACATCTCTTAGTTGGAGCAATTCTATTGCCAATATGCTTAAATTAGAATTGAATGTAGATAAATCAAAAAACATGCTGTCATCGCTTTTAGACTCCTCTACAAATCATGATAGAGCGCGTTTTACCATCTACTGTATAAATGCTGTAGAAAATGCGAGGTTGCAACTTATGAAAGATGCAATAATATATGTATGCAAAGCTTTCAACTTGGATAAGAGGGATATAAAGAACAAACAAATAGCATTCTCCATATTATTGAAAATTCTTGAACAGGATTCAGATTACAGAGACTCTTCGCTAATGGATTTCTACAACGTTATAAATGGGTTACGGAAAGAGTCTTTGCCTAAACTGCAAAAAGGAAATGACTATCAGTTATTTAGCAATAAATATTTGGAGTTTGCAAAGGATGTGCGTTGTAATGATGAAGAATCAGAGCATCTAACCATTCATAAGGCAAAGGGTTTGGAATTCAATAACGTCATATTGATAATAGAAAGCAATAAAGATGCAGTAAACTTCTTATTGAACGCAGATCTTAATGCTAAACAAGATGATTGGCGTTTGTACTATGTGGCATGCAGTCGAGCAAAACATAGATTATTTATTTCTATGCCATATTTAGATGAAGCGCAAAAGAACGC